>CALGKS010000426.1 GCA_937930475.1 uncultured Collinsella sp.
GACTGGGGCAGTGTCTTGTCGATGCGACCGGACAGGCCCGCAAAGGCGTCGCCACTCAGGAACTCCTCGACAAAGCCGGGGCCATCATGCGAGAAGGTCCTCTCGATTCGGTCACCAGCAGCGTCAGAGCACATCGCCGCGCCATACACCGCCAAGTTTCCGCCCTTGGAATGGCCTCCGCACAAGAGCGGCCCGTCTATTGCGGCTGCCGCCTCGTCCACATAGCGCGCCGCAGATTCCTGAGAAGGCACGGGGCACCGGAACGCCATGTTAAAGTCCTCTTTCCAGCCCACGATCGTGCTGTCGGTCCCACGGAAGGAAAGGTAGCTAAATCCTGCCGGAAATCTGAACGTCATGGCTGCAAACTGCTCCGTCATCGACGCATCGTTCACGGCACGATAGCCGCACACGCGCACGCCGCGGTAGCGCGGGCTTGCCGTCACGGCCTCCAGCAAGGCGCGGCTCCCCTCCGGATCCCACAGGTCGCCAATCATGTCCCGGTAGCACTCGGCGCGCAGTAGCTCACGCACGTCCAGTCCCTGCCAGCCGGCAAGCTCCGACATATCCCCCGGCAAGCGCAAATACGACAGCCATGCAAACACCAGGCTGTCCACCGCGCAGAACGGCCGCACTTCAAACGAATCGAACGCCGTCTGGGCATACGTCAAAAAGTTAGGCGATTCCGACATGGCTCTCCCATCAACAATGGTGCATTGGGGTCAGGTTTGTTTGCACCAATCGCGCCCCATTTGGTGCAAATTAACCTGACCCCAATGCACCAAAAAAGGCGCCCGGGCCGTGGGGCCTGGACGCCTTCATTGTAGCTTGCTAGCAAACGAGCTGGATTTAGCAGGAGAAATCGACGCTGTCGATGATGTCCTTGAGAGCCTTGGCAGAAGCGGTGAGCTCGCCCTGCTCGGACTCGTTCAGCGGCACGGGAACGCGGCAGACGACGCCGTCGCGGCCGACGACGGTCGGCATGGAGATGGCCAGATCGGACAGGCCATACTCGCCCACCATGAGCGAGGAGACGGGCAGAACGGTCTGCTCGTCACGCATGACAGCGGTGCAGATGCGCTTAACGGCCATGGCGACGCCGTAGTAGGTGGCGTGCTTCTTCTCGATGATGGTGTAGGCGGAGTTCTTGACGTCCTCGGCGATACGCTTCTC
>CALGKS010000427.1 GCA_937930475.1 uncultured Collinsella sp.
ATGGTGGTAAAGATCGGCTCGTCCACGGTGGTTGGAGCCGATCTTTACCACCATCGTTTTATAAGAAGTCGTCATACGTCAAACCAATCGAATGTCGAGCGTTCGGGCGAGCTGGGGCAGCTGGGGCAGCAGATGCAGGACGGACGAAAATGATCCGTTTTCCTCCGTCCCCTTCGGATCATTTTGCCCAGGGGAAGGCGGATGCCGCAGCCATGTTCTTGCGCACGAGCTCGTCGCGCACCTGGGCCAGACCCTGCTCCATACCCACCACGTAGGTCTGCGGATACAGGAAGCGCTTGTAGGCAGCGTCCAGATGATCGAGCGCCCAGGCGCAGCGGTCGCGCGCGTCCTCGATGCTCTCGCGAGGCGCCACGGCACTGCCGTCGCGCACAATCGGCACCAGCAGCTCACGATACTCAAGCTCGGAGACATCGGTCACCAGGGCGGCATCGTTCACGGCCACGAGCGTGTTCCCGCGCGCGGAGCCCTCCCCCGCCAGATGATCTTCGTCATAGATCATGTCGCAGACCGGGCCACCAAAGCCGTCGTAATAACGGCGCACGCGCTGCACGCCCGGGATCGTGCGCTTGTAGGGCTGCTCGGAGAGCTTCACCACCGGTGTCCACGGATCCGCCTCGCTCGCGCGGCGGGCCGAAAGCTTGTACACGCCGCCCAGCGCTGGCTGATCGTAGCAGGTCGCGAGCTTGGTGCCCACGCCAAAGCTGTCGATGGGCGCGCCCTGGTCGAGCAGCGACTGAATCGTGTACTCGTCCAGGTCATTGGAGACCGAGATCCCCACATAGGGCAGGCCTTCGGCGTCAAAACGGCCGCGGACATACTTGGAGAGCTTGGCCAGGTCGCCGGAGTCGATACGGATGGCCGACAGGCGCTCGCCCGCCGCCTCCATCTCCTTGGCAACCATAATGGCATGTTCGCAGCCCTCGCGCACGTCGTACGTGTCGATAAGCAGCGTGCAGTTCTTGGGACTCGACTTGGCAAACGCGCGGAAGGCCTCGAGCTCGGAATCGAAGCTCATAACCCAGCTGTGCGCGTGCGTGCCAAAGACGGGAATACCATAGCGGCGCCCGGCCAGCACGTTGGACGTGGACGAGCAGCCCGCCACGTAGCTCGCACGGGCAACGGCCAGACCGCCGTCGGGACCCTGA
>CALGKS010000428.1 GCA_937930475.1 uncultured Collinsella sp.
CGATACCGCCACGCATCTCGAGCGTATCGCCGTTGTCGAGGATAAAGATATGATCGTCCTTGAGGCCCATCTTGCGAGCAAGCTGAGCATGGGCGCGCAGATGCACGGCCTCGCCGTGGACCGGCATAAAGTACGTGGGCTTAGCCATGGCCATCAGGAGCTTGAGCTCCTCCTGGCTACCGTGACCAGAGACGTGAACGAGAGCGCGGTTCTTATCCCACACGTCACAGCCAAGCTTGGCGAGGCTGTTGACGACCTGCTGAACGGCTTTCTCGTTACCGGGGACCGGCGTTGCCGAGAGGATGACGGTATCGCCCTCATGGATGGAGAGCGTCTTGTGCTCGCCGTTCGCCATGCGCGAAAGGGCCGACAGCGGCTCGCCTTGAGAGCCGGTGCACATGACGACGATCTTGTCGTCGGGCAGGTTGTCGATATCGAAGGCATCGATGATATCGGCATCGTCGATGTTGAGATAACCGAGCTCACGCGCCACGCGGGTGTTGGTGAGCATGGAACGACCGGTCACGACGACCTTGCGGCCGCACTTGCGGGCGGCGTCGCAGATCTGCTGCAGACGATGGATGTGGCTCGAGAACGACGCAACGAACACGCGGCCCGGAGCATTCTTGATGGCATGCAGCAGATTGGGGCCAACCTCGGCCTCGGACTTGGTAAAGCCGGGGACCGTGGCGTTGGTGGAGTCGGACAGCAGAAGGTCGATGCCCTGCTTGGCAAAGCGGCTAATGGCGGCATAGTCGGGCGTGACACCGTCGATGGGCGTCTGGTCGAGCTTAAAGTCGCCGGTGTGCATAACGGTGCCCTGGTTGGTGCGGATGAACACGCCCAGAGCGCCCGGGATAGAGTGCGTCATCGAGAAGAAGTCGAGCGAGATGCCGCCAAGATTGACGTGGCTGCCGCCCTTGACCTCACGGAACTTAGGCGCACGGATGCGGAACTCGGAGAGCTTGCCCTCGATAAAGCCAAGCGTCAGCTTGCTCGAGAAGATAGGCACCTTGTTGTTGAGATCCTGCAGCAGGTACGGAAGCGAACCGGTGTGGTCCTCGTGGCCGTGGGTGACGA
>CALGKS010000429.1 GCA_937930475.1 uncultured Collinsella sp.
ATCTATTGCCAGAACCACGAGATCTCGACGGGCAATTTCGGGCTTGAGATTACGCCCGAGCGTCTGGTCGAGATTATGCTGGAGCTGCAGGACCAGGGCGCCAACAACATCAACCTGGTGACGGCGACCCACTATGCTCACCTGCTGCCTGCCGCGATCGCTGCGGCACGGGAGCGCGGGCTGACCATCCCGATTGTCTACAACACGAGTGGCTACGAGCGGGCGAGTGCCGTGGTGGCCCTGGGCGATCTGGTCGACGTATGGCTCACCGACTTTAAATATGCCGACGCAGGGCTTGCTCAGTCGCTCTCACATATTAAGGACTACCCGCGCGTAGCCGTGTCGGGCCTGGCTCAGATGGCGCGCGAGATCGAGCGCCGCGGGGGAGAGCTGGTGGACGACGACGGGCTCATGAAGCGTGGCATCATCGTGCGCCACCTGGTGCTGCCGGGGCATGCGGACGATTCGTGCCGCGTGCTGGACCTGGTGTGGCAGACGGTGGGCGACGTGCCGATCTCGGTCATGAATCAGTACACGCCCAACGCCCTCATGCGCGAGCAGGGTGGTGATCTGGCGCGCGCCGTGACGCGTGAGGAGTACGAGCAGGTGCTCGACCATGCCGACGACTTGGGCTTTTCGACGATGTTTTGGCAAGAAGGCGGTGCGGTGGACGAGAGCTTCACCCCAGCCTTCGACACCACCGGCGTCCTCACCAGCGCCCAGGGTAGTTAATTTGGCCCCGTCCCAAAAAGACTGGTTTTTGGGCGTTGACAGTTGGCGAGCCGTAGGTAAAATATCAACTTGTCCTGGGGACGTAGCTCAGTTGGGAGAGCGCTGCCGTCGCATGGCAGAGGCCGAGGGTTCGACTCCCTTCGTCTCCACCCTTGGATTTGATAAGCCGCTGACATTGTGTCGGCGGCTTTTTTTAAAAGAAAGGGCTGTACCATGGCCGAGCTTGAGTCCCAACCACTGTCTGCCGAGGAGCGCGCCGAGTTGGAAGAGCTCCGCGCCGAAAAGGCCCGTCGCGAGGCCCAAGAGCAGGCCCGTCGCGAGCGTGAGGAGCTGGCCGCTCTGCGTGCCGAGCGCGCGAAGGCCGAGAAGGCCGCGTCCGAGCCCGCCGTCGCGATGCAGGTTTCCGCCGCGCCCAAGCCTCAGCCCAAAAAAGCCGCTCGTCCCAAGTCCGCCGACACCAAGCCGAGCCGTGACGAGATGACCTTTGCCCAGCGTATGGTCACCTCCAAGGAGCCCGAAGGCGAGGACGAGATCCCCGGCATGCCGCCGGCTCAAAAGCTCATCATCGCGCTCGCTCTGATCGGGTTTATCGTCTTTATGGGCTACACGATCACGGGCAGCATGGGCCTGCACTAGCCGATCCGCGCCGGGCGCCGCGCCCGCGTATCCTGTCCCGCCCAATCCTCAACCTCTGCACAACGCATCCGAAAGGTCGCCCCATGGCTTTGACCGACATCTCGCATCCCACCGACATTGCAATGCTCACCGATCTGTACGAGCTCACTATGGCCCAGGGCCTGTGGGAGAGCGGCAAGGCCAATGAACAGGGTTGTTTTACGGCGTTTTACCGCGACCATCCCTTTGGCAGCGCGTATGCCGTCATGTGCGGTACCGCCGAGCTGCCCGAGCTGGTCGAGAACCTGCGCTTTACGCCCGAGGACATCGACTACCTCGC
>CALGKS010000430.1 GCA_937930475.1 uncultured Collinsella sp.
GGCCGATGTCTAGACCCATCTGGTCGGCCGGGATCTCGGTGGAGGGGTGGGATTACTTCAGGTGGTTATTCGAGTCGTTAACCCAAGCCTTGGCCTGCGCGATGGCGTTCGCGGCATCACCCTGGTCAGCGCCGAAGATGTAGCAGGAGACCGTCATAGCGGGATTGGTGACGACATCCGTGCTGTTCATGGCAGCCGGGATATGCACGGTGCTGAACAGCTCGCCGGTATAGGCTGCCTTTGCCTCGGTAGTCTCAGTCTTTGGAGTAGGAGCAAGCTTGGCAGGGGTGTTGGTGTCACCAGCGGTATACATGAACAGACCGCTCACGTACTGGCCATCGGTGCCGTTGTTCTTCACCTGGTCAGTAGCAACCGGCTTCCAGTTGGAATTAAGGGTGAAGTACGGGGTCTTGGCGAGGGCATTTTCGGCGTCATCCTTCACGATGGCGTTCTTCACGTAGATGAACACATAGGATGCGTCAGAGTCCTTGCCGATACCGACGTTGGGGTTCTTATCGATGTCGGTGTCGGGAATCATCTTGGAATCTTTCTTCCACAGGGTCTCGAACAGATAACCATCCACTGTGGGGTCCGTGGGTTTGTCGCCGGGCTTGTCCGGATGATCAGGGTCGGGCTTCACTTCGGGCTTGTCGATGCTGCCAACCGTGAACGTGTTCGTCTCGGAGTCGGTTGCCGACAGCCATGCGTAGGTGCCCACGCCGGCGGCCAGCACCAGCAGCAGCAGGGCGGCAACGATGCCGTAGCGCTTTTTCTTTTTGTTTTCCATCGTTCTCTTCCTTTCGAGAATCGTCTTCCCCGACGGCAACCCCAACTGCCGCCGACACTTCTCCCTGCCGCTACGAACGCCGCTCCTTCGCATGCGCGCGGACATGTTTGCCCGCAGGCTCGTCGGGAACCACCCGGTCGAGCACTATCGACGCCACGACCAGCAGCGCCAGAACGGCCACCACAACAAGCAAACCGGGCATCGTCGTGCAATATGCGTTAACGAAGCCCAGGTAAGGGACACAAAAAGAGACGATGCCAATCACGCGCGAAAAGGGCGTGTATTCGGCATCGTGCATGATGATTCCGTCTGCATTTTTATTTGCGATTCCCTGCGTGCCAATCGTCTGCGCAACAGGGTCGATCTCGTATACCTGGTGGGTCACCACGGCGCCGTCCGATCGATAAAAGGTCGCATTGTCGCCCACGGCAATATCCGTCGGCTCAACTTGGCGAACAAACACCATGGAGCCAACGGGCAGCTCGGGCTCCATAGAGCCAGAAAGCACTGCATAGGGTGTGTATCCAAATGCACGAGGGACAAAAGAAACGGCGGCAAGAACCATGACGAGCGCAATCGCCAAGCTGCTAAGAAGCGCAATAAATCGTTTGAATCCACGTGCCGTCAAAATGATTATTCCATCTCCATCGAGGCTACATTCGATCCCTTCAAGGGTCAGCCACATTCCTCAAACACCGCAAGGCCCTTGAAAATGGAGTTCGAAAAAGCCAGTTTGATATCCTTTTTCAACAAAAACCATAGTGATGTCCTCCATTTTTATCAACGATTTATCGCCAAATGCTACTAATTTTGGCGTAAGTGGTTGTTTACACCCATACTGATCTGCTTTGTTCAGTACCTGTGTCTAACCCCCTGTGCAGCTTCTTCACAGAGAGTCTAATATTCTGCGTATCTCAGATATTGTACCCCCCCCCCACATTAAATTTAAACTGCTTCAAGTACCATTTATTTTCGACCCCCTTTTTCGGTAAGCTCCATGCGCCTTGCCTACCCGCCGCTCGACGGCATGCCGAAGCCCACCGCAACTTGAGCCGCGCAAAAAGAAAACCCGGGTAGCCAAGTTGTTTGGCTACCCGGGTTTTGCTTTGTCGATATGTTCGACTGGGTGCTAGTGAGCCTTGCGACGCTTGATTAGCATGATAAGGGCTATCACTACGAGCGTTGCTCCCGCTACGGCTGCGGTGGCGATCATCGCGAACGTTTGGTCACCGGTGCCTGCGAGGTTTTTGGCTGTGGTTGTGGCCTTGGTGCCGGTGTTGCCGTCCGTCTTGGGCTTGTCCGGGCTCGTCGGGGTCTCAGGCGTTGCCGGAGTCTCGGGGTCCTTTGAGCCTTCGGAGTCGGTGGGGCCAGCGGTGTTTACCAGCGTATGGTCCAGGAACTTCTTGGCACCCGCACTTGCCTGTGAGAACAGGCGCATGCGGATCGGGGTGGAGTTCACCGTTGCGGGCGCCGTCTCCTCGGCCGCGATGTTCACTAGCGTCACGCCGGTATCGAGGCCAATGTTGTTGTATCCCACGTGGCAGTAGTACTGTGCGCCGTCATCGTTTGCAGTCAGGTCAATCTCGAGCGTTGAGGCCGTTCCGGCTTGGAGGTTGCCATCGGCGTCCACGAGCTGGAACGCGGTCTCGCCGCGAGCCTTGCGGTACCAGATATACGACGGCGCCAGCTCCGTTTCACTGCCGTCGGCATTGCGCTGCGTCACATGCCCGATCGCCGAAAGCGTCAACTTGTCTCCCTCCGCGCACTCGACCGAAGAGTCATACTCGAGGGTCGACCCCTCCGCTGTATCCGCCGCAGGTCCGCTCACGGTCATCGTCATGCCATCGGGCATGGTCTTGACCGTGATGATTGCCGAGCGAATACCCGTCTCAATCGTAGATCCGTTCTTAACGGCGGCAATGGCGAATCGGTACTCCGTATTCGGCAACAGCCCATCCCACTTAAGCGAGGTCTGCGTGTTGTCGGCAATCTTCCAGCTGTTGACGACCGCGTCTGCCGCATTGCTCTGCAGCATGCCTACGCCGTAGCTAAAGCCGTCCTTCTTTGCCAGCACATCGTCCCAGCTAAAGGAGATGCTTGTCGAATCAACGGCGTTTGCCGTAAAGCCCGTCACGGCCGGTGCCTCGGGCATCTCGACGTCCTTAACGTCATAGCCCACGATCCAGAACTGATCAGTGTCCTTGGTGCCGAGCTTGTCGCCCGAGTCGGCCTCGAACTTGTTGACATCCACCGCGTTGACGCCCAGGCGCCACGCAAAGCCGTACTTATCCTTCGCGGCCTCGGGCAGGTTGTCGACGGTGCCGCCGTATTCGGTCGATTCACTCGAGGAGTTACCCGTAGTAAAGCCGGCGTTGGCACCAAAGCACAGGCCGCCAAATAACTCGTGCTTTGCAAGCTTCGCGCCCATGACAACGCTGCCGTTCAGCGTAAAGCCGTACTCAAACTCCTGCTCCTCGCCCTCCTCGACTTCGATGGTCTGCTCAATGCTCGCTCCCGACTGCGCGACGGCGCCGTTAAACCCATCGTGCGTGTAGGCGCGCGTCACGCCAGGCTTGCCCAGGCCAAAGGAATCCCCAACGGGAGTCTCGCCGTTGAGCGTCGTTTGATAGGTTCCGGGTTCTCCCGACCGGTTGGTCAAAAAGTAGCTGAGCGGCGTCATGTTGTGCTGTTTGGCAATGCGGTCATAGGCCTCGACATTAACGACCGAGGTCTGCGCGCCGAGCGACACGGGTGCCGCCATCACGCCCTTGCCGCCAGTTTCCTCATTTTCGATCTCGTACTCGTAATAGACCATCGGAATCGTGTAGAGCACGGCCTTGTCGCCTTCGCCGGCATGCGACTCATAACTTACGCTGGCGCTCACTGTGCGCTCGCTCCGGTAGTCATAGCATCCCTCAGCGGCAAAATCGACTGAAGCATTAATCGCCACCAGGGGCGGACCGGTCTGCACCTCGACGGCAACGCCCAACTCGGCGCCAATAGTGCCGCCGTGAATCTGCCCCGTGCTCGTGCCCTCGCCATATTCCGTACCGCCCAGCACCAGATAGCCGTATGCCTGCTCCAGATCCTCAACATAGGGAGCATCCTGCAGCACGGCGAGCACGCGCGGGTTGGTATAGACCTTGTAGCGGTCCTTGTACGTAATCTTGACGCTGTCGTTGTCGACATCGGGCAGCGCGAGCGAGATAAACGTGCCGTAGGTAGTGCCGCGACGGTTGCTCTCGCTAATCACCTGTTCCTCGCCGCGGCGCACCTTTCCGTTCTCGTCGAGCGAAAAATGCGAGGCGGTCATCCAATAGTAGTCATCGTTCTTGCGCAGGTCCTCATCGCGGTGCTTGCCCACCACGGCGATAAAGCTCTCGTTATAGCGGTCCGAACCCGAGACGCTGCCCGCCTTGACGTCGCTGATCCACACCTGCTCGATACCCTTGTGGTCATGCTTGTTGCTACTGTTGTATTGCTGGCCGCTCATGCTCATGGTTCCGACCATGGAACCCAAGCCCTGGGCCCCGCTCTGCGCCGTGTTGCAGGCAAAGTCGCGGAACACATCGCCGCCCACGAGCACCTCGTCGACCGCCGGCTGCTCAGACAGACCGTCAAGGTTGGCAGTGGCAAGGGCAATAGGCGCCAAGGTGCACGGATAGCGCTTATCCTGAGCACTATCCTTCCATGCGCTGCTGGGCACATGCATCAGTCCATAGGAGGCGAGGAGCCCGTCTCTGTATTCCTTGCAATCGGATAGTTTGAACTCGCCAGACTCCGAGTCAAAATACGCGTAGCGGTACAGCGCGCCGTACAGCTCCTTGCTGCCGTCATAGGCGTCGTAATCAAAAGCGCTGCGTTGCCAGTCATAGCCCGCAAGAATAAGGCCCGTGACGGTTTCACCCGTCTTCTTTCCTTCTTCATCGTAGGCGGCAAACGTGCCGAACGTCGCATTCGCAGCGACCATGGTCTTGCCGTTCGAGGAGAGGGAGATTGCGCCCGCGTCACCCAGAGCATCGACATGGACGAGTGCACCCTTGGATGCATCCCACGAGAACAGTTCGCAATGCGTTGACTTGGCGATATTCTTTTTGCCGTAGGGTGCCGAGACCACGATGGCGAGGTCATCGCAAAAATCGCGGTCGAGGTCTCCGGCAGCCAGCGAAACGACAGGAGCTGACTGCAGCTGCGTCCAAGAGTCGTTCCCGCCCTCGTTGTGCGTGGTGT
>CALGKS010000431.1 GCA_937930475.1 uncultured Collinsella sp.
TAGTACGGTCTCGTGGGCTCGGAGATGTGTATAAGAGACAGACCTTATCGAGAGCGGCCATCAGCTCGGTGGCCTCCTCGTAAGAAAGCTCGGGCAGGAGCTTCTCCTTCTTGTTGGCAAGCTCGACCAGGCCCTCAGCGGCATCCTCGGCAGCGAAGACGACGATCTTGCGCATATCGCCCTCGGCGTCGTCGATGCGGCCGACCACGTCGGCAGCGTCAGATGTGTATAAGAGACAGATGCCGAGCAGGTCGGACATTTCCTTCTGCTCCATCTTGGGCTTGAGGTCAAGGAGCTTGATGGCGCGCTCGATGTTCGCCATGCGCTCGGCCTTGGCCTCCTCCTCCTTGGAAATAGCAAAGCGACGGCTACGCAGCAGGCGGGCGGCCTTCTGCATCTTGTCCATCAGCTCTTCGTCATCGTAATCAACGGCGGCCTCGACAACCTCGGCCTCCTCCTCGGCGGAAACCTCGTCAGCAGCCTCAACCTCGGCAGCTTCGGTCTCCACGGTCTCGACTGCCTCGACCTCGGCAGCCATGGTCTCGTTCTCGGTCTCGTTCATGATCTCTTCGTTCTCGGACATGAGACTCCTTCTTGGCCCTCTCGGGCATCATCGCCCCATTCGCGGGGCCCGTCGCGCACTCTTTGCGCTTTAAACATTCATGCCTCTCGGCAAAACGTCCATTAGTTTATGGTGTCGCCATCCAATCTAGCAGCAGAATCTATGTGCACACATTAATGCGACATGTGCGACTCGCGACGAGCGTACACCAGCGACGTCGCGAACCCGACCACGGCAATTACAGCCGCCACACGTACGGCTACCGCAAATCCAATCGCCTGGGCAACGTCCGTCGCAACACCAGCGGCACCGGCAGTCGCCGCAGAACTCGAGAGCAGGCCGATAAACAGCGACGGACCAAACGATGCGGCAATCATGTTCCACGTGTTGAGCAATGCCGTTCCGTGAGGATGCTCAGCGGCAGGCAGCGTCTCCAAGCCGACCGTCTGCGAGGGGCTCAGCACCAAACCGACTCCGGCATACACCACAACGGTCAGCGCCACGACGACGCCGATGTTCATACTTGCCGCCGTCACTGAGATTGCGATCTGCCCCACGGCAATCAGGGCAAAGCCGACCGGCAGCAGCGGCCATGCGCCACGGGCGTCCATCACGCGTCCGCCCACAATCGAGATCACGGCGTTGCAGGCAATCGCCGGCAAAATGAGCAGGCCCGCAACAAGTGCGGTCATGCCGTATGCGCCCTCAAAATAGAGCGGCAGCAAAACGCTCATCGAGAACGTTGTCATCATCGACACCACCACAAGCAAACACGCAGGCCAAAAACGAACGCTCGCCATGGGACGCACGTTAAGCACCGGATGCACGAGCTTGAGCTGACGGGCCGCAAACAGGCCGAGCAGCACAATGGCGGCGAAAAGCGCCACGATACCGGCAATCAGATTGGTCGAGAACTCGCCTACAGAATACACAAATGCCGTAATACCGGCGGCGAGCAAAACAACCGATGGAATATCAAGCGTGGTGTTCGAGCGCTCTCCGACATTCTGGACATGCTTAACGCCCGCCGCAGCGACCGAAATGCCGCCCACCAGCGGCACTACGAACACCGCCCTCCAGCCAAACAACGTACACATAAGACCGCTGATCACGGGTCCAAACGCCGGCCCTAGCGTAATGCAGGCACCGCCCAGGCTCAGATACAGACCAAGCTTCTCGCGCGGGGCGCAAGACAGCACCACGTTCATCATGAGTGGAAACAGGATGCCCGATCCCGCAGCCTGCAAAATGCGACTTGGCAGCAAGACGGTAAACGTTGGGGCGACCAGGCACAGGACTTCTCCGGCGACCAGGCATCCACACGCGAAAAACAGCAGCTTGCGCGTCGAGAAGCGACCGGAAAGAAAGGCCATGATGGCCGTAAAGATCGACGTCACGATCATGTAGCCCGAAACAAGCCACTGCGCCGTGATGGCACTCACCGAAAAGGCCGCCATGATGTCGTGCAACGCCACGTTAATGATGTTCTCGTTAAACGCGGCAACAAAGGCCGCGATATACATTACGGCGAGAAACGCCGAAGTGGCCGATGGCGCTACTTGAACTTGTTGCTGAGATTTGCTCCCCATGCATTTCCTTCCTCTTGGAACGACAGTCGTATCGCCCCAGAGGAACAGTCCAGGGCGAGGATGAGCCCTAGACTTACGCCAGACGCCGCACGCGACGAGTCTGGCAACATGGTCCAACGTCGAAAGATTGTAACGCGAACGCGCAGCTTTCCTTCCGCGCTATTATTGAAAGTCCACGAAAGCATGAGACATGAGGAGCCCTCCATGATTAAGCCCATCATGAAATCCGAGTTCTTTTTGCGCCTGCCTTCCGAAGACGCCGGCCCAGAAGATGCCGCGACCGGGCAGGACCTCCTGGATACGCTCCATGAGCATGAGCACGAGTGCGTGGGCCTTGCCGCCAACATGATTGGCGTGCGCAAACGCATCATCTGCGTAAAGGACGGCAACAGGGCGCTGCTGATGTACAACCCTCAAATTCTTGAGCAGGTCAATTCCTATCAGACGAGCGAAGGATGTCTCTCGCTTTCCGGCGAGCGCCCCTGTACTCGCTATCGCCGCATTAAGGTTGAGTATTTGGACGAGAATTTCGTCCACCGCATCAAAAACTTCTCGGGCTACACCGCCGAGATCATCCAACACGAAATCGACCACTGCAACGGGATTGTTATTTAGACAGCCAGGGTAACGATGCAGGTTGAGCACACGACAGCGAGCGAGCCGCATTTGCGCCAAGGTGACGTTATATCGTTCCGCCGTTCTAACGAACGGCGGACCACTTGACGCTGCGCGAGCCGCATTCACGCCAATCTGACGTTCAATTTCGAGGGCGCGACCAGAAGGTCAGCGCCCTCTCATTTCACGTCACCTTGGCGCAAATGCGGCTCGCTCGCTGT
>CALGKS010000432.1 GCA_937930475.1 uncultured Collinsella sp.
ACACATCGTCACGCCCTCGGCAGCCAGCAGCGGCACCTTGTTGCCCTGGCCAAACGGCTCAAGGCGGGAAATCTGCTCGATGGTCTCGATATTCAATTCGGAAAGGTCGACCGTGGCGGCAACCTCGTCGGTGTCCTCAAAGTCCTCGGCGGGAAGCTCGGACAACACGGTGGAAAGGCGACGACGAAACTCATCGAGCTTGGATGCCTCGATCGTCACGCCCACGGCGCCCGCATGCCCGCCGCGGCGAATCAGCAGGTCGGAGCAGCGCTCGACGGCGTCGAACAGGTTGACCTTGCCCACCGAGCGACCCGAACCGCGCGCAATGCCGTCCTCGATTGAGAACAGTAGCGCCGGCACGTGATAGCGGTTGGTCAGACGGCTTGCCACGATACCCTTGACGCCCTCGTGCCAGCCCTCGCCGCCCACGACGATTGCGCGGCCGCCGTCATAGGTCTCCTCGACCTTTGCCATGGCATCGCGTGTGAGTTCCGCCTCGATCTCGCGGCGTTGACGGTTGATCTCCTCGAGCTCGGCCGCCAGCGCGCTTGCCTCGATGGGATCGCGGGCAAGCAGCAAGTCGAGCGCCAGCTTGGGATCGGCCATGCGGCCGGCGGCGTTCAGGCGGGGAATGAGCGAAAACGACAGGCCATCGGCCGTAATGCTGGAAAGGTCGGCCTTGGCGAGCGCGGCAAGCGCGATATAGCCGGGACGGGCGGTCACGCGCATCTGCTGAATGCCCTCGGCAACCAGCGCGCGGTTCTCAGGCGTTAGCGGCATCATGTCGGACACGGTGCCCAGCGCCGCGACCTCGATCAGCGAACGCCAATACGACGGCTTGCCCAGACGCTCGCCCAGAACCTGCACCAGCTTGAGCGCCACGCCGGCACCGGCAAGCTCGCGCGAGGGGCCCTCGTCCTCGAGCTTAGGGTCGGTCAGGGGCACGCCCTGCGGCACCTGGTCGGACGGCTCGTGATGGTCCGTGACCACCAAATCGATCCCTAGGCTCTCCAGATAGGAAACCTCTTCCTTGGCAGCGATGCCGTTGTCGACGGTCACGATTAGCATGGGATGAGCGAGCTCATTAACGCGGTCGAGCGCCGCACGCGACAAGCCATAGCCCTCGTCAAAGCGATGCGGAATAAACGGCGTGACGTCGGCGCCAAACGTGCGCAGCGCCTCGGTCAACAAGCAAGTCGACGTAATGCCGTCGACATCGAAGTCGCCGAAGACGGCAATGTGCTCGTGGTTGCGAATGGCACGCTCGACGCGGTCGGCAACGACCGACATACCCGGAATAATGAGCGGGTCGGCCCAGTCGCGGTCGAGCGAAGGCGTCAAAAACAGCTGGCCCTCCTCGATGGAGCCAATGCCGTGCGCGACCATAATGCGCGCCACCAGCCCGGGAATGCCCAGGCCAGCCGAAAGCTCCTTTTCGAGCTCGGGATTTTGCTGGGCGACCGCCCAGCGATGCGTCGTCTTAAGCGATGACATAGGCGCCCACCCCCGATAGGGGCAGGTCGCCGCGATACCTCTCACGGTTCATAGCGATGAGTCCTCTGTGTATGCCCGCTTCGGCAGGCAGATCTGTTGAACGGATTTATTATACCGTGCAGCACGGACGCAAAACGCCGCAGTACGCCCCGGTTTCGGCAAACGAAGGCGGTAATATCCTCGTAATAATCGAACGTTTCTGCCGCACGAACGTATGCAAGCGTCTAGCATATCCATTCAAATGCATTTATGGGCAAAGGGAGTCGCAGGGCTATATGAAGCAATGGGTTGGACTGGGCAAGTTTCTCGCGGGTCACATGCAGGTCATCGTTCCGATTTGCGTGGCGCTCGGCGTACTCTTTCCCCATCAGATCGGCGTGCTCAAGCCCATCGTTCCCGCCCTGTTTGCCTTTATGACGTTTCAGGGCGCGCTGAGCAACACCTTCCATCAGGTGGCCGAGGTATTCCGCTGTCCGCTACACCTGATTCTGGCGCTGTTGGTCTCGGCAGTACTCATCCCCATCGCGGCGTATGCCATGGGCTCACTGTTCTTTGGTTCCAACCCCAACCTCGTCTGTGGCATCGTGCTCGAGTACAGCGTGCCCGTAGCCGTCACCGCTTTTATGTGGATCAGCATGTTCGGCGGCAACGGCCCGCTCGCGCTCACCATCATTCTGACGTCCTCGGTCATCTCGCCTGTGACGATTCCGCTTACGCTCAAGCTCCTGCTGGGCGCCACCGTCTCGATCGATGTGCCGAGCATGATGCAGAACATGGTCTTTATGATCGCCATCCCCGCCGTGCTCGGCATCGTCATCAACGAGCTCACGCGTGGCTGGGGTCACGAGAAGCTCTCCCCCGCGCTCTCACCCGCTTGCAAGTTCATGATGATGGGCGTCATCGCGTCCAACTCCACCGCCATGAGCGAGTACGTGCTGCACATGAACGTCGAGCGCTTGGAAGTCGCACTCTTTATCCTGGCGTTCGCCATCAGCGGCTTTATCATCGGCATCTTGGTCGCCCGCGCCCTGCACCTGCCGTATGGCGAGACGACCACCATGTGCTTTACTTGCGGCATGCGCAATATCTCTTCGGGCGCTGTCATCGCCACGCAGTATTTTCCCGGCGAAGTCGTGTTCCCCGTCATGTGCGGCACGCTGTTCCAACAGGTGCTGGCCTCGATTATCGGACATCTCTTTGAGCGCCTAACCGGCGAGGAGCGCGCCGCCCAGCGCAAGCGGGTCGAGGCTGGCCGCGACGCCATGGCGCGCTAGGCTGTCCGCATTACGTGGGTGTTAGTCTTGCTATACGAGCGTTTCCAGATGCGCACGCAGACGCTCAGCATCGATATCGAGCGTCGTCTCGGCATTGACTTGGGCCAAACGATAGCCCACAAAGTAGGGCGATACCACCCAACGCGGAAGTGCCTTGGCGATGGTTCGGCCGTCCATGTGGTAGAAGAACAAGTTGTACGACTCCGCGCGACCGCCGTGGTGCTCGTGAAGGATATAGCGTAGGGCCACTTGAATCGCATCGGCGAATAGATCGGCCTCGGCTTGGTCGTGCGCGTCATCGCTGGCGGCGATTCCCTGTGGGGCCGAGACGTTGACCTCAAAGAATCCCATGATCGGCTCGGTCGAGATATTGACCGCGGCCCTTCCCCGCCGCCAGACATCGATGCCTTCAAAGTTGGCTGAGGTTAGCGCCGCGTAGCCGTCCTCTTGCTCCAAGCCCACAATCTG
>CALGKS010000433.1 GCA_937930475.1 uncultured Collinsella sp.
TATAAGAGACAGTTACCGGACAGGTCGGCGATGGCCTTGGAGCCCACGTTGGACGTCATGATGATGATCGTGTTCTTGAAGGACACCTGACGACCCTGGCCATCGGTCAGACGACCGTCGTCGAGCACCTGCAGCAGCACGTTGAAGACATCCGGATGAGCCTTCTCCATCTCGTCAAGCAAGATCACGGAGTACGGACGACGACGCACGGCCTCGGTGAGCTGGCCGCCCTCGTCGTAGCCCACGTATCCCGGAGGCGCACCGATCAGACGCTGGACGCTGAACTTCTCCATGTACTCGGACATGTCGATACGTACGAGTGCGCGCTCGTCGTCGAACAGGCACTCGGCCAGCGCCTTGGCGAGCTCGGTCTTGCCCACGCCGGTGGGGCCCAGGAAGAAGAAGCTGCCGATGGGCTTGTCCGGATCGGAGAGACCCGCGCGACTGCGGCGCACGGCTGCGGCGACAGCGGAGACGGCCTCGTCCTGACCGATGACGCGCTTGTGCAGCTCGCCCTCCAGGCCCTTCAGCTTGTCGAGCTCGCCCTGCATCATCTTGGAGACGGGCACGCCGGTCCAGGCACTCACGACTTCGGCGATCTCATCGGAGGTCACCTGCTCGTTGAGGCCTTCGCCATCCTGCTCCTTCTGCGCCTCGAGCGCGGCCTCGGACTCCTGAATCTGCTGCTGCAGACCCGGGATCACGGCATAGCGCAGCTCGGATGCACGGCCCAGATCGCCGTTGCGCGTTGCGCGCTCCTCCTCGCTCTTGGCCTCGTCGAGCTTGCCCTTGAGCTCCTGCACGTGGTCGATGGCGTTCTTTTGGTTGAGCCAACCGGCCTTTTGCACGTTGAGCTTTTCCTGGACCTCGGCGATCTCCTGACGCAGGGCCTCCAGACGCTCCTTGGAGGCGTCGTCGGTCTCCTTCATGAGCGCCTGCTCCTCAATCTGCAGCTGGGTGAGCTGACGCGTGGTGGCGTCGATCTCGACCGGCATGCTGTCGAGCTCCATGCGCAGGCGGCTTGCTGCCTCATCGACCAGGTCGATGGCCTTGTCGGGCAAAAAGCGGTCGGCGATGTAGCGATCGGAGAGGTCTGCGGCCGCCACAAGCGCGCCATCGGTGATGTGCACGCCGTGGAAGATCTCGTACTTCTCCTTGAGGCCACGCAGGATCGAGATGGTGTCCTCGACGGTGGGCTCGCTCACCAGAACGGTCTGAAAACGACGGGCGAGCGCCGCGTCCTTCTCGATGTACTTGCGGTACTCGTCGAGCGTGGTCGCGCCGATCGCGTGCAGGTCGCCACGGGCGAGCGCCGGCTTAAGGATGTTGCCGGCGTCCATGGAGCCCTCGGTGGCACCTGCACCCACGATGGTGTGGAGCTCATCGATGAACAGGATGACCTTGCCCTCGGACTTTTGCACTTCCTTGAGTACGGCCTTCAAGCGGTCCTCGAACTCACCGCGGTACTTGGCGCCGGCGACCAGCGCGCTCATATCGAGCTCGATGAGGTCGCGGTCGCGCAGCGTGCTCGGCACGTCGCCGGCCACGATACGCTGGGCGATGCCCTCGACGATGGCCGTCTTACCGACGCCCGGCTCACCGATGAGCACGGGGTTGTTCTTGGTGCGACGGGACAGGACCTGGATGGTGCGACGAATCTCATCGGTACGGCCGATGACCGGGTCGAGCTTGCCGGCGCGGGCGAGGTCGCAGATGTTGCGACCGTACTGCTCCAGTGCCTCAAACTGCGTCTTGTCCTCGGCAGACGTCACGCGGTCATCGCCGCGCAGCTCTTCGTAGACCTGCTCGATGCGCTCCTTGGTAACGCCAGCGTCGCGCAGCACGCGGCCCGCCTCGCCCTTGTCCTCGGCAAGCGCCATCAGCAGATGCTCGGTCACCACAAAGCTGTCGCCCATCTTGGTGGCCTTTTTCTCGGCCTTCTCGATGACGCGGACGAGCTCGTTGGAAAGACCCATCTGCTGGCCCTCACCCGAAACCTTGGGTGCATGGTCGATGGCGTCCTGCGTAGAGCGTGCGAGCTGGGCGGGGTCGGCGCCGATACGCTCGATGACCACGGAGATGTTGCGCTCACCGGCACCAAGCAGGGCAGACAGCAGGTGGATCGGCTCCACCGCGCCGGCCTGCGCGTCGGCAGCCGTGCTCATGGCGGTCTGCAGCGCCTCGCGCGACGTCATTGCTAGCTTATCGATTCTCATGGAATCACCTCTCTTGGGGCGGCCGCCCTACGGGGCGGCTTCACGTTGTTCGAGAAGTATTGTTGCCAGCTTTGCGCGTTCTTATACACAAATCTAAGTCTCTATATATAAGATTTTCTGAGTGATTGAAAGATAGGGTACTGAGTCGTCGACCCGCTGTGGCCCCGGCGCGCTACCGTCTCGATCTGTAACATCTAGCGGCCGTTTTTGACCTCAGATGTTACAGATTGAGATGAAATGTTCAGCAGCCCCCATTTATCTAAATCTGTAACAACTACTCGGCAAATTAGGGTCTACCTGTTACAGAACGAGATAAACAGAAGACACCCGAATCGAAAATCTAAATCTGTAACACCAAGCCCACTTTTAGCGGCCAAAATGTTACAGATCGAGACAGACCGAAAACCACCACAAAGGGGACAGGCACCTTTGTGGTGGCCGCGTTCTCTACTCTTTTGCCGAGCCCGTGCTTCCCGATTCGGCGGTCCAGGGCATCTCATCCTCGAACAGCCATGTACGGGCAGACCCACTATCGCGCGCAGTCTGCGGGTCGGGCAAGCAGGTCTGTTTATAGGCATCTTGGATACACTGGGCCATAAAATCGTTGAGCTCGTTCTGGTCGCCCTCCATGACATAGGCCACATCGCCGTCCATGATGTAGATGCCCGGACCCTCATTGCCCTCGTAACCCGGGTCGTACGAGACATCACATAGCTTGGCGCCGTTCGCAGTGTCCAACTCGATGGATGAGTGACACCCGCCAACCATGTCATTCGCTTTTGCTTGATAGGACGCATATCCGTACCAACGCTTAAAGGTTTTGCCTTTGAGCAGCTCGGACGCCCTATCGATCAGGCCTATATCCGTGGTATAGCGCATGGCCCCAAGCTGAATGCGCGGATAATTGCTAACACCCAGCACAGCCGGCTGCTCATCAAAATCAACAGTAATGGTCTCAGGCTTGTCGTCGCCGGTCAGAAGTTCGACAGATTGAGCCACAGGCTTGACCACCGGCTCCGTCACCGCAGCAGGTAGAAATGCCATACCGACCGCGCCCACGCCAACCACGGCGATTGCAAGCGCCAAGACAATCAATCCAATACGGGCAGAACGGCTCACGGCAAAACACCCCACAATGCAAACCTGCGCCATGTGTCCTAATGATACCGCCAGCCAACACTATCACCAAAAGAAGCCGTCCACTCCCCACCACCACAAAGGGGACAGGCACCTTTGTGGTGGTTTTCGACGCTAACGGTCGACCATCTCGCGCCATGAGATTAAACTTAATTTGTTATCTGCGTGTATTCATTTGAAACCGGCATTGCCTGTTCTTTGTTTCAAGGAGCGCATATGAAGCCGTCTCATTCCACCGGTCGCAACGTCATCGCCATTCTCGCCATACCCATCGTGATGCTCTTCCTTATCGTCGTCACGCCCTTTTCTTTTGGTATCGCCTCGCCCTTCGATCTTTGCGGGATGATCGACGCCGGCTCATGTGCCACCTCGCTCTCCTTTGTCTGCCGCGGTGTGTTCTACGAAGATATGATTCCCACCGGAATTTGGCAGTCCAAGTTGCCACTGCTCGGTCAGATCGACGGATGCTCCCCCTATTTCTGCCTTGAACCTCAGGCGCTAAACCATCTGATCGACGACCAGCCACTCGACTCCATCACCCTCGCCTACGACTACGCACCAAACACCGATGAGCGCCACATGAACCAAGTCCTCGACAAGATGCTTAGACAGTGTGGGCTCACCGAGGAGGCCGGTCGAACCATCTATAGCAACCAAAAATTGAAGCGAACAGAACTCCGCCGTGTCGGAAAAATCAAAGGGCGAAGTGGGGCCGCCTACTGGCAGGCCTGGGCAATACGCGACAAGTGCGAATTCGGACACAGCACCTATATGGTCACCGTCTATACCAAGGATGGGATCAAAGAAAATGCTGACGATTTCGCATCATCCAAACTCGGCATCCCAAAAACAACCAAACCCGCCACCCCAGATGAAATCCTGTAGAGGCATTCATTAAAATGCCGCCCAGAGATCCCAATAACATCGAGCCCACCCCCACCACCACAAAGGTGCCTGTCCCCTTTGTGGTGGTTTTCGACTCCGGCGCTCAACTGTCTCGATCTGTAACATTTAGCGGCCGTTTTTTGGTCCAGATGTTACAGATCGAGATGAAATGTTCAGCAGTGCCCGTTTGCCTCAATCTGTAACAACTACTCGGCAAATAAGGGTCTACCTGTTACAGGACGAGACAAACCGCGGACCACAAAGGTGCCTGTCCTCAATGTGATGGTTCGACAAAAAAGAAGCCGCCCCAATAAAAGAGGCGGCATCAAGCAAGTCTATTTTTAGCGTCCCTCAAGACCCAACGAGAACGCAGAAATGTAGCCCGGGGCTTACCCTTTCCCGAACGCGACCCTCGCGAAGCGCGCGAGCAGGCGGGAAAGGGTAAGCCCCGGGCGGACAAGTAGATGTGTTACTCGGCAGCGGCCTTGAACTTGTTGTAGTTGATCAAGCAACCGGCCTTGACGATGGCGCGCTCCTCGGCCGTCATGTCGGCGATATACAGCTCAATCTGCTCAACCGCACCGTCGGCGCGGACCACGTAGGCAGCAATGTTCTGCAGGTCGCCATCGAGCGCGGCGCGGATGCCCGGCACGAAGACGTAGTCGCCCACCTCAAAGTTGGGCTCGGCCTCCATCTGGAAGGGCACCATGCCCCAGTTCATCACGTTGGAGCGATAGCGCTTGGTGGCGTACTCGTGGACGATATTGGCCAGGCCGCCGATCACGCGCTGGCAGCTTGCAGCCTGCTCGCGGGCGGAGCCGTCGCCCGGCTTCTTGGCGTAGAGCATGGAGCCGTACTCGGTAGTCTTGGCGTCAGCCGCGACACCTGCGCCGGCCAGTGCCTCAAACACACCGGCAAGCTCGGCATCGAGCTCGGCCAAGTCGCCCGCAGCCTCACCGGCAACGCGGCGCTTCTCCACGGCGTCGACCTCCTTGGAGCGGCCCACGTAGGCAGGGTCGCGACGGCTGAGCGTAAACTCGGCCAGGCCCAGCGGGTTGGAGCGGAAGGAGCTCGTCTCGCCCGAAGGGATAAGCTCGTCAGTCGTGGTGACCGGATCCATGATCTTGGAGCACACCTTGAGCAGGATGTCGTCGCCGAGCGGCTCCATCGCGGGCCACGGCTTGATGTTGGGACCCTCGACCAGCTCGTCGGCCGGCTCAGCCTTGCCAAAGCCCCAGTACACGCGC
>CALGKS010000434.1 GCA_937930475.1 uncultured Collinsella sp.
ATGGCGCGCGAACCTGTCCGAGATATCCGATAAGAAACGATAGCGGTCGGAGTCATCTTCAAAAATAATCTGTTTGGAGTTGCCACGGTCAAAGACGTGGTAGTAGCCGGTGAGCGAAACGGCGCGGGCGCATCGAGGCAAAATCTCCCCTTTCAAAACTGAACAGGCGAACAGGCAACACCTAAAAGGAGAGAAGGAACGCGAAATGCTGAGCCTGTGACCTATTTATATCCAATGAGCGGCAAAAACAGGTCCAGAACGGCAAAATGGCAAAACGATGTCTGTCCCAAATGAGTGAAAGCACTCATGTAAGCCTGTCCCCAATGAGCGAGGTGATGCAGTAGGCGGATAGTTTTTAGCTAAAACGCTTCATTAGGTTGAAGCGTTTTAGTGTGCCTTTTACGGGAATCTTACCGTTCGCCGAATAATTTCTTGCTATCATGCAAGGCGTAGGGTAAATCTCCGATCGCAAGGAGACACAAATGGTGAAAAAGTCACCGGAAAACACTACTCCCGCAATTGTGGACAACGTAGAGGCGCTTGAGGCTAAGCTCGCTCAGATGCGAGAGGCCCAGGCGCTTTTTGCTACGTACACGCAGGAGCAGGTCGACAAGATCTTCTACGAGGCCGCCATGGCCGCCAACAAGGCTCGTATCCCGTTGGCGAAGATGGCCATCGAGGAGACCGGCCGCGGCGTTCTTGAGGACAAGGTCATCAAGAACCACTACGCCGCAGAGTACATCTACAACGCTTACAAGAACACCAAGACCTGTGGTGTCCTGGAGCGCGACGAGGCCTACGGCATCACCAAGATCGCCGAGCCCATCGGCATCGTGGGCGCCGTCATCCCGACGACCAACCCCACCTCCACCGCGATCTTCAAGACGCTGATCAGCCTGAAGACCCGCAACGGCATCATCATCTCCCCGCACCCGGCAGCCGCCAAGTGCACCATCGCCGCCGCCAAGCTCGTGCTTGACGCCGCCGTCAAGGCCGGCGCCCCCGAGGGCATCATCGGCTGGGTCGATGTCCCCTCCATCGAGCTGACCAACATGGTCATGCGTGACGTCGACATCATCCTCGCCACCGGTGGCCCGGGCATGGTCAAGGCCGCCTACTCCTCGGGCAAGCCCGCCCTGGGCGTTGGCGCCGGTAACACCCCGGTCATCATCGATGACACCGCTGACGTGCTGCTCGCCGTCAACTCCATCATCCACTCCAAGACCTTCGACAACGGCATGATCTGCGCTTCCGAGCAGTCCGTGACCGTCATCGACACCATCTATGACCAGGTTAAGGCCGAGTTCCAGAAGCGCGGCTGCTACTTCGTCAAGCAGGGTGCCGAGATGGAGGCCCTGCGTGCCGCCATGTTCAAGAACGGCGCTCTCGACCACCGCATCCCCGGCATGGCTGCCGCCAAGATCGCCGAGCTCGCCGGCATCGAGGTTCCCGCCAAGACCAAGATCCTGATCGCCGAGGTCACCTCCACCGACCCCGCCAAGGAGGAGTTCTCCCACGAGAAGCTCTCCCCGGTCCTGGCCATGTACCACGCCAAGGACTTCCAGGAGGCCGTCGACAAGGCCGAGCACCTGGTGCTCGCCGGTGGCCCGGGCCACACCGCCTCTCTGTACGTGCACCCCGCCCAGGCCGAGAAGATTAGCCTGTTCGAGCACGTCATGAAGGCCTGCCGTATCGTCATCAACACCCCGTCTTCGCACGGCGGCATCGGTGACCTGTACAACTTTGGCATGAAGCCGTCTCTGACCCTGGGCTGCGGCTCCTGGGGCGGCAACTCCGTCTCCGAGAACGTTGGGGTGAAGCACTTGATCAACGTTAAGACTGTGGCCGAGCGCCGTGAGAACATGCTGTGGTTCCGCGCTCCCGAGAAGGTCTACTTCAAGAAGGGCTCCACGCCCGTCGCCCTCGACGAGCTGGGCAACGTCATGGGCAAGAAACGCGCCTTCATCGTCACCGACCAGTTCCTCTTCAAGAATGGCAACACCCGCGCCATCGAGGCCAAGCTCGACGAGATGGGCATCGCCCACGACTGCTTCTACGACGTCGAGCCCGATCCGTCGCTGCAGTGCGCACGTCGTGGTGCCAAGCAGATGGCTCTCTTTGAGCCGGACGTCATCATCGCCGTCGGCGGTGGCTCCGCTATGGACGCCGGCAAGATCATGTGGATGATGTACGAGCACCCCGAGTGCAAGTTTGAGGACATGGCCATGGACTTCATGGACATCCGCAAGCGTATCTTCACCTTCCCCGAGATGGGCAAGAAGGCCTACTTCGTCGCCGTCCCGACCTCCTCGGGTACCGGCTCCGAGTGCACGCCGTTCGCCATCATCACCGACAAGGAGACCGGCATCAAGTGGCCGCTCGCCGACTACGCGCTGCTCCCCAACATGGCTATCGTCGACGCCGACAACTGCATGACCGCCCCGCGCGGCCTGACCGCTGCCTCCGGCATCGACGTCATGACCCACGCCATCGAGTCCTACGTCTCCATCATGGCTTCCGACTACACCAAGGGCCTTTCCGAGCGCGCTGCCAAGCTCGTCTTTGAGAACCTGCCCTCCAGCTTCACGAACGGCGCCAAGGACCCGCATGCCCGCGAGGAGATGCACAACGCCTCCTGCATGGCCGGTATGGCCTTCGCCAACGCCTTCCTGGGCCTCAACCACTCCATGGCCCACAAGCTCGGCGCATTCCATCACCTGCCCCACGGCCTCGCAAACGCCGTCATCCTGACCCGCGTCATGCGCTACAACGCCGCCGAGGCCCCCGTCAAGATGGGTACCTTCTCCCAGTATCCTTACCCCAACGCGCTGCACAACTACGCCGAGATGGCCAAGTACTGCGGTATCGAGGGCAAGGACGACAAGGAAGTCTTCGAGAACTTCATCACGAAGCTCGAGGAGCTCAAGGACTTCATCGGCGTCAAGAAGACCATCGCCGACTACGGTGTTGACGAGCAGTACTTCCTCGACACCCTCGACGAGATGACCGAGCAGGCATTCAACGACCAGTGCACCGGCGCTAACCCGCGCTACCCGCTCATGAGCGAGATCAAGGAGCTCTACCTGGACGCCTACTACGGCCGCGAGCCTCAGGACTACGCCGTCTGCTAGTTTTAGCACGGTTTTTAACGGCGGGGGTGCACGGGTGTTTCACACACCCCCGCCGTCGCTTCTATCGCATCGTTGAAAGGATGCAACCATGCTGCTACCCGATTCCAAGACCGAGCTCGTCCGCCGTGGCAACAAGGTCGTTTACGACCTGGGCGACAAGATCGTCAAGGTCTTTAACGAGACCAAGCCCGTCTCCGACGTGTTCAACGAGGCTTTGAATCTTGCCCGCATCAATGAGTGCGGCATCCGCAGCCCCAAGGCTCTCGAGGTTTCCCAGCTCGAGAACGCCAACGGCTGGGCGCTCGTGACCGAAAAGGTTCCGGGCACCACCCTTGCCGAGAAGATGACTGCCGAGCCCCAGCGCTTTGGTGAGTACCTCGAGATGTTCGTCGACCTCCAGATCGAGATCCACGGCTACACCTCCCCGCTGCTCAACCGTCAGCGCGACAAGTTCGCCCGCATGATCGACAGCCTTGATCAGCTTAATGCCACCACGCGCTACAACCTTCAGGAGCGTCTGGACGGCATGACCAAGGAGTTCAAGGTCTGCCACGGCGATTTCAACCCCTCCAACGTCATCGTCGGCGACGACGGCCAGCTCTATGTGTGCGACTGGGCACACGCCACCCAGGGCTCCCCTGCTGCCGACGTTGCCACCACCTACCTGCTCTTTGCGCTCAACAGCAAGGACCAGGCCGAGGCCTACCTGGAGCTCTACTGCGACCGCGCCGACATGCCTATGCAGGTCGTGCGTCAGTGGACGAGCATCGTAGCCGCTTCCGAGCTCGCTCGTAAGCGCAACGTGAACGATGAGTTCCTTAAGAACTGGATCGACGTCGTCGATTATCAGTAATATCTGAGCGATTTATTTCGTATCGGAGGCACAAAGGAAACCCCGCAGCTCACATGGGCTGTGGGGTTTTCCTTTTAGCGATTGAGCACGCCGAGAAGAAAAAAGGACGGCCCCGCATCTCCCCTATCTGGAGAAATGCGGGGCCGTCCCGTATATCGAACTACAAGCGAAATCGCCAATTAACGGCGTGCCGCCTTCACAAGCTTGGAAACCTTGGAGACGACCTCATCGATCGCCACGTCCTCGCGCTCGCCCGTGGCACGATCCTTGAGCTCGACGGTGCCGTTCTTAAGGCCACGCTTGCCGAGCACCACCTGATACGGGAAGCCCATAAGGTCATTGTCGGCGAACTTAAAGCCGGGACGCTCGTCACGGTCGTCGACGACGACCTCGATACCCTCGGCGCACAGGCCATCAACGATCTGCTCGCAGACGGTAGCGCACTCCTCCTTCTTGGGGTCGAGCGGAATCACTGCAACCTCATACGGGGCAACGGAGACCGGCCAGACGATACCGTGCTCGTCGTTGTGCTGCTCCACGACGGCAGCGAGCGAGCGGGACACGCCCACGCCGTAGCAACCCATGATAAGCGGCTTCTCCTTGCCGTCCTCGTCCATAAAGGTGGCACCCATGGCCTCGGAGTACTTGGTGCCCAGCTGGAAGACCTGGGAGACCTCGATACCGCGAGCGGCAGAGAGCGGCTTGCCGCAGTGCGGGCAGGGATCGCCGGCAACGACGGTGACCAGGTCGGCCCACTCGTCGACGGTAAAGTCGCGCTCGGGGCAGGCACCGGTAAAGTGATAATCGACCTCGTTGGCACCGCAGGCCCACTGCTTGGACTCGCGAAGGCTCTCATCGCACACCAGACGGATGCCCTCGGGCAGGTTGACCGGTCCGATAAAGCCCTTGTGCAGACCGTTCGCCTGAAGCTCCTCGTCGGTCATCATACGATAGCCCTTACCAAAGACATGCTCGGCCTTGCAGTCATTGAGCTCGTGGTCGCCCGGGACAATGGCCACGACCGGCTTGCCCTCGGAGTCGATCAATGCCAGCGACTTGCGCGTGCCGTTCTCGGGGAAGCCGAAGAACTTGGCAACGGCCTCGATGGTGCCCATACCCGGAGTCTCGACCTTGGTGAGCGTGCCATCGCCGGGGCCCTCGGTCACAACGACCTTGGTGCTTGCAGCCTCGTCATCGGCAGCAAAGCCGCAATCGCCGCAGTAGACGAGCGAAGCCTCGCCGGCGTCGGCCAGAGCCATGTACTCAACGGAGGTGTCGCCGCCGATCTCGCCGGAGTCGGCGACAACGGGCAGAGCCTTGATGTAGCAGCGCTCGCAGATGTTGGCGTAGGCCTGCTTCATCTTGTCGTACTCCTCCTGCAGGCTCTCCTGCGTGGCAGAGAAGCTGTAGGCGTCCTTCATGATGAACTCACGGCCGCGCATCAGGCCAAAGCGGGGACGGAACTCATCGCGGAACTTGTCCTGAATGTGGT
>CALGKS010000435.1 GCA_937930475.1 uncultured Collinsella sp.
GAGCAGTCCGTTGGGGGTCACGGCTACCTGGGGCTCGGTGAACTCGTCTGCGAGCTCGACCTCGGAGAAATCGACCGAGGCGACGATGTCCTCGTGAACCTCGGCGGGTACATCGATGGGAGCTTGGTCGTTGGTCGCGGCAGGCGTGTCGAAGGAGCTGGTGCCGACAAAGGCGTCGACGCGCTCGTTTAGGTCGTTGAGGGTATCCATGGATCCTCGATTCTATGCGATGGTGGTCGGCAGGGTGCCGGCAGCGTTGTACTTGCTAAATCGTTTGACGAGTTGATTTTTCCCCGCCGCGCCATCCGTTAGACCGAAGGACCGGCGAACGTGAAGGAGCTGTGGTGGCGGGTATTGAGGTGCTATCTTGAATGTCCCGTTTAAAAGAGAGGTGACGCGGTATGGATTTCACAGCAATGTTGGGCTCGATTGGCCTGTGTGTGGGCGCAATCGTTGCCGCCGCGGTCATCTACTTGGTGGTCACGGCCATTAAGGGCAAAAGAGCCGAGCGCAAGGAACGCGAGGCACTTAAGCAGCACCGTGGCCAGCAGGACAAGCGCGCACAAAGATAGCTCGTTGGATTTTGAATCCGTGCGCTAGCTGCGTTTTCGGATCAGGGCGATGTAGAAGCCCTCAAAGTCGCGACTGGGCGGAATGGTCAGCGTGACGGGCATGCCGTTGGCAATGGCCGAGATGTGGCCAGCGGCGATTGCCTCGGTGAGAGCGTTGGACTCGATGCGGGGTTCCTCACCAGCTTCCTGGGCGCGACGCGCTTCGCTTTCGCTCGGCGTGCCGTCGAGGGGGATGAGCTCGCAGTCCATGTGCTTGTCGAGGGCCTCTTGCAGGGCATCCTCGTTTTCCTGCGGCAAGATCGAACACGTCGAATAGACGAGCGTGCCGCCCGGTTTGAGTGCCCCCATGGCGCGATCCAGAAGCGCGCGCTGCGAGCGGGCGCACTTGACGAGCAGCTGCTCGGTGAGGCCGCGCAAGCTCTTTTCGTTGCCGCTGATGACGGTGCCCGTGCCGGTGCAGGGAGCGTCGAGCAGGATGCGGTCAAAGCGGAAGAACTCGTCAAGCTCGCGTGCGTCAATACGCATGACGGGCACGTTTTTGGCGCCCTGGCGGCCCAAGTTGGCCTCGAGCTTTTCGGCACGGGGAATGCTCATCTCGCAGGCAGTGAGGTGCGCCTGTCCCTGGGTGAGGGCGGCGATTTGCGTCGTCTTTCCGCCGGGGGCCGCACACATGTCCAGGATGTCCTCGCCGGCCTGAGCGCCCAGCACGAGCGGCGGCATCATCGACGACAGGCTCTGCAGGTAGATCTTGCCGTCACGGTAGATGTCGAGGTCCCATAGGTCGGAAACTTGGGCCTCGGGCAGGATGAAGGCGTCCGGATACCATGCGACGGGGCGGTGCGCGATGCCGGCCTCGTCGAGTGCGGCGGCGATGCCCTCGGCGGTCGCCTTGAGCGTGTTGGCGCGCAGTGTGACTGGGCGTGTGGCCGCGGCGCCAAAGCCTTCGATCATGAGCTCGGCATCGGTGGGGGCATAGGCGCCGGCGACCGTGTCGACCATAAAGCGCGGCAGGTCGGCGGCGCAGGGAAGGGCGGCAAGCTGGTCGGAAAGCTCGGTAGCGGCAAATTGCCTGAGCCTGAGCTCGGGCTTAACCTGCTTTTTCTGCTTACGACGACGCGGCTTGGACATCCGTCTTTCCTTCCCGTCCCAATTTGACTACTTTCCGGGCACGCTGCTGCTGGCGTGCTTTAGTACTGGCTCTCGTGCTTGCTAAAGAAGTCGAAGCGCGGGGGCAGCGGCTTTACGCGGTGCTCGCCGGGCTTCTCGCCCAGGCTCTCCACAAACTCGTCCGTGGAGGCAAAGATGTTGTCCCAGCTAAAGAAGGCGACCGGGTCGACGTCGAAGTACTCGCAGATGAGCTCGCAGCCGGCCGGAACGATGCCGTGCATCAGGACGGTCGCCACACGCAGCTCGGTAAAGGCGTCGACCAGGGCCTGCTTCATGGCGGCGTTGGCTGGCTCGCCCTCGAGCTTGTTGGCGGCCTTGGAGGCATCGCTCCAGCGCTTGTTGGCGGCGCGCAGGTAGTCGTCGCACACGGCGAGCGCACGGTGCGTCTCGAACTTGTACATGGCCTGCTCAAAGGCAAGGGCGGCCTGCTCGGCAGCCTCGACCACGGCAGCAGAGGCTGCGCCGGCCGGAATGCAACCGTTGCGATAGGGGCTCTCGTCGCCCTCCTTGACGGCGACGCCGTAGAAGCAGCTGCGGGCCAGGCGGTTGAACACGCCGGTCAGCAGCGCGCTCTCCTTAAGGGCCGGATCGATGACGCGCTTGTCGTCACAGGCGCGCACCTCGTTGCCGTCCTTGTCCTTGCCGGTCACGCGCGTGTCGTATGCCTTGGGGCTAAAGCTCACCGGCTTCTCGGACAGGCCGAGCGACAGCCAATGCGCGCGCATCTGCTCGCAGGTGTAGTGGTTGAGCAGGTCGTCGGCCGGCGGGGGAGGCGTCTGCGAAGACGAGCTGGCCTTTTTGCCCATGTAGAGCAGGTGATAGCAGGCGCTGACGGTGCTCTGCGTAAGGTCCCAACCCAGGGCCTCCCACATGGCGGTCTGCGCGATGCAGTAGAAATAGATGTTGTCTTGGCCGATGAACTGGTAGATCTGCGCGTCATCCGAGCACCACCAGTCGCGCCAGTCGAGCGAGCTGTGCTGATAGGTGGGCGCAGGCACCTGCGTGGAATCGGCGGCGGGCTCGCCCATGAGGGCGGCATCCTGGGCGGCGACACCCTCGGTCACGCCGGCGGCCTTGGCGTCGCGCGCGAGCACGGTGCGGGTGTAGCTGATGGGCGCCCACAGGCTCTCGGGCCAGCACCAGCAGGTGACGTCGGAGACGCCGTCGACCTGGGGCACCGGGACGCCCCAGTCGATGTTGCCGGTGATGCGGAAGGGCACGAGCGCCTTGCCGCTGCGGAAGCGAACGCCGCCGTTGGCGAGTACCGCGTGGGCGTCGTCGCGCTCCTTCCAGCTGGGGAAGGTGACGGTAAAGCTGCTCTTGTTGCCCTCGGGCTCCAGCACGGTGTGCTCGGGCAGTTGATCCTCGACGGCATCGAAGGCCTCGCGGAACTTGTTCTGAATGTAGAGCTGAGCCGGCAGCAGCCACTCCTCCATGGTCTTGGAGACCACGGAGCGAACCTGCGGGTTCTGGGCGAGCTTGGCGGTGTAGGCCTTCATAAAGTCGAGGTAGGCGGGCAGGTCGAAGTAGAGGTTGTCGACCGGGCGCAGCTCGGGCACCTCGCCGGTGAGCTGGCTCTTGGGCGCGATGAGCTCCTCGGGCTCAAACTGGTGACCCAGGTCGCACTCGTCGGCATAGGCTTTCTCGGACTTGCAGCCCTGGATGGGGCAGCGGCCGATGACCTGGCGGCCGTTGAGGAACGTGCCGGCCTTGGCGTCGTAGAACTGCAGGGTGGAGCGCTTGGAGATGGTGCCCTGCTCGTGCAGGCGCTCGATAATCTCCGCGGTCACCTCGTTGTGAATCTGCGCAGCCGGCTCAAGGCCCGAGCCGCCGTAGATGTCACAGCTGATGTTGTAGTTGTTGAGGGTCGCGGCCTGGCGGGAGTGGTTGGACTCGACGTACTCGCTAATGGACTTGTCGTAGCCCTCGTTCTCCTTGAGCTTTCGGTAGCTCTCCATGATGGGCGAGCCGTAGCAGTCGGTGCCCGAGGTGAAGATCACGTTCTCGCGGCCCAGACGGTCACGCAGGAAGCGGGCGAAGAAGTCGGCGGGGACAAAGACGCCACCAACGTGGCCGAAGTGCAGGCCTTTGTTGCCGTAGGGCTCGCCGGCGGTAACGATGGCGCGGCGCGGCCAGCTGGGACGGTCGTTCATGGAGTATTTGGATGCCATGGGACTCCTTCGCATATGGTGGGGGCGCGGTCGGGCGCGAGGCTCGGCGGCGCGGTGGTCAATTCGTGCATATCGTTCGACATTATCGCACATGCGGACGGGTACGTGGCAGGGGCGCTATCCTAAGATGCTATGAATGAGATTTCCAACATACATGCGTTTGAGGACGAGGATTTTCTGCACGCTTGCTTCGTGTGGGGGATGGTCGTGCTTGCGGTGTTCGCCGCTTGCCTGGTGCCGGTGTTTATGCTGCTGGACGGGCCTGCGGACCTAGACGCGGCTGAGGCCGGCGGTTGGACGGCGGTCGTGGGCTGGATGGTCGGCTTGGTTGCGGTTTCGGCGGCGTCGTTTGCCGTGCACGAACTGGTGCATGCGGTGTTCTTTAAGCTGCTGGCGCCCGCGGGTGCGCATGTGACCTTTGGAGCGAACCGTGAGACGTGCATGATTTACGCTTGCGCCGAGGGCGTTGTTTATTCGCGCATGCGGTACCTGGCGATTTGCCTGGCGCCGACGGTTGTCTTGACGGTGGCGTTTGCCCTGGGGTTTGCGTTTTCGGGATATCCGCTGCTGTGTTACCTGGCGGCCGGTCTGCACCTGTCGGGCTGTGTGGGCGACTGGTATTACGTGCGGACCATCCTGCGCGACCGCCGCATTGTCGCCTGCGAGGACACATCCTTTGGCGTGCGCTTTTTCGCAAGGTAGTCTTTTTGGGATGATTTTCTGGGACGGGGATTAAAAAATCATTGCGGGGGAGGAGATGCTGATGAAGCCGTTGTTGTTGCACGCCTGCTGTGCGCCGTGCTCGCTTGAGCCGGTCCGTCTGCTGCGCGAGGAAGGGTTTGAGCCCACGATTTGCTGGACCAACCCCAATATTCAACCGCGCGATGAATGGCAGCGGCGCTTGGACGAGCTGCGCCGGTGGTGTGCCGACGGCGGCATCGAGCTCATTGAGGCGGGCGAGGACCGCGAGCGCTGGGAGGCCGGTGTGGCCCCGTTGGGCGCCGATCGACCCCGTCGCTGTCGTGCGTGCTATGCCCTGCGTCTGGCCGAGGCATGCCGCGTGGCCCAGGATCGCGGGTTCGAATATGTGGGTACGACGCTCGCCGTCTCGCCGTATCAGCTGTTCGAGACCTGTAATGACGTGCTTGAGCGCTTGGCAGCGGCACATGGGCTCACCCCGGTCATTCGCGATTTTCGCCCGTATTACCCCGAGGCCACGCGTCGTTCGCGCGAGCTTGGCATGTATCGGCAGAACTACTGTGGTTGCCGCTTCTCGGCCGTCGAGGCGGCCATGGACCGCGCCCGCATCCGCGACGAGCGCAAAGCTGCCAAAAAGTAGTTCATTTGGGACGTTAGCCTGCTAGGATGTAGAGCGGACTTTAGCTATATAAGGAGAATCCGACGTGTCTATGCGTACCGATGATTTTGACTATAACCTGCCTGAAGAGCTCATCGCTCAGGCGCCTGCCGAGCCGCGCGACTCCTG
>CALGKS010000436.1 GCA_937930475.1 uncultured Collinsella sp.
CGCGCCCTCGAAATTGAACGTCAGATTGGCGTGAATGCGGCTCGCGCAGCGTCGAGCAGTTCCGGCGTTTGGTAAAACGCCGGAACAACAATTACTCTACCGTGACGCTCTTGGCGAGGTTGCGGGGCTGGTCAACATCGCAACCGCGCAGGATGGCTACCTCACGAGCAAGCAACTGCAGCGGGACGCTCGCCGTGATGGGGCTGAACACGTCGCGGACGGCCGGCACGCGAATAATGCAGTCAGCGATCTTGTTGATTTCCTCGTCGCCCTCGGTGGCAACGACGATGACCTTGGCGCCGCGTGCCTTGCACTCCATGAGGTTCGACACGGTCTTGTCATAGGTGGCACTCTTGGTGGCCACGGCGATGACAGGGAAGCCCAGATCGATCAGCGCGATGGGGCCATGCTTCATCTCGCCGGCAGCATACGCCTCGGCGTGCAGGTAGCTGACCTCCTTGAGCTTGAGTGCGCCCTCGTAGGAGATGGCAGCGCCCATACCGCGTCCCACGAACAGCGCCGACTGCGCGTCCTTGCATAGCAGGGCGGCCTCGTGCACGGCCTCGGTCTGCGTGTCCAAAATCCACTGGATCTGCTCGGCCGTATCGGAAAGCTCGCGGAACATCATGCGCGCTTGCTTGGTGGTCAGACGGTACTTGACCTGCGCCAGCAGCAGAGCCAGCAGCGTGAGGCTCACAACCTGGCCGATGAAGCTCTTGGTCGAGGCGACCGCGATCTCCTTGTTGGCCTTGGTATAGATGACGCCGTCGCTCTCGCGCGCCACGGGGCTGCCCACCACGTTGGTGATGCCAAAGACCTTGGCACCCTTGATGCGCGCATCGCGAATGGCGGCAAGGGTATCGGCCGTCTCGCCCGACTGGGACACGGCAACGACGAGCGTCGTCGGCGTGATGATGGGGTTGCGATAGCGGAACTCACTGGCAGCCTCAACCTCGGTGGGAATGCGAGCCCAGCCCTCAATAAGGTTCTTTGCGATGAGACCGGCATGGTAGCTGGTGCCGCAGGCAATCACATACACGCGGTCGATATCGTTGAGCTCCTCGAGAGACAGGCCCAGCTCATCAATGTCGAGCTCACCGGCAGGCGTCATACGGCCAACCAGCGTGTCGCGCACGACGCGCGGCTGCTCGTGAATCTCCTTGAGCATAAAGTCGGGATAACCGCCCTTTTCGGCCATGTCCAGATCCCAATCGATATGGGTGACCTTGGGCTCGATGACATTGCCGGCCTCGTCGGTGTACTCGACGCCCGCAGGCGTAAGCTTGGCAAACTGACCGTCCTCGAGCACCACGACATCGCGGGTGGCGTCGATGAGCGCGATGACGTCGGAGGCAACGTAGGAGCCGGTCTCGCCCACGCCGACCACAATCGGGGAGTCCTTGCGGGCAACGGCGATCACGCCGGGCTCGTCAGCGCACACGGCAGCCAAGCCGTAGGCGCCTACCACGTGAGTGCAAGCCTCGCGCACGGAGGCCATCAGGTCGTGCGTCTCGGCATAGGCCTCTTCGATCAGATGCGCGAATACCTCGGTATCGGTCTCGCTCTTAAAGTGATGGCCGCGGCCCTCCAGCTCCTCGCGCAGCTCGGCGAAGTTCTCGATAATGCCGTTGTGGACGATGGCGATGCGACCGTCGCAGCTAGTGTGGGGATGAGCGTTAACGACAGAAGGCTTGCCGTGAGTGGCCCAACGGGTGTGACCGATACCGCAGGTTGCGTCGCTATCGATATTGGAAAGCTCGCTCTCCAGACCCGCAACCTTACCCACGCGGCGGATAACGTCGAGGTGCGCCGCGGCGCCCTCGCCCACCTCGAGCGCGACGCCCGAGGAGTCATAGCCGCGATACTCCATGCGCTTAAGGCCTGTGACCAGGATGTTCTTTGCAATATCAGAGCCGGTGTAGCCGACAATTCCGCACATAGGATAAATCCCTTCGTTCGCGTGACTGCAAGACGTCCACGCACGGGAGGCGCTGAGACGTATAACGTTCGAGTATTGTACTCACGCAAGCGCAAGCTGATATACCAGAAGTGGTATCTCAACTTAGATACCACTCGATGCACACATGCCTAGGCCACCACGATAGGGACAGACACCTTTGTGGTGGTTTGACCCTCGGCGTTTCCCCAGATAAAACCTACCAAAATAAACCTGTCCCTAATTGGCGGGTTTTGACACCCCGGGGACGGGCGATGCTACAATCAGGCTTGTACTTGAAACGCATCAAAGGGGCCGCTATGGCAAAGGTAAAAATCAGCGACGTCGCGCGCGAGGCAGGGGTTTCGCTGGGCACGGTTTCCAACGCACTCAACCATCCCGAAAAGCTGCGCCCCGAGACCCTCAAACTTATCAACGAGACCATCAATCGCCTTGGCTACCTGCCCAACCAAAGCGCCCGTCAGCTCGCGGGCGGCACCACCAAGTCTTTTGGCCTGGTCCTTCCCCGTCTCGACCACGGTTTTTCGCTCCAAATTGCCAGCGGCGCCCATAACGAGGCCCGCAAGCACGGTTACGACCTGCTCATCGCCAACGCCGATAACGACGATATTCTCCAGGACCATTACCTGCGCTACTTTATGGGCACGCAAATGTCCGGCGTCATGGTTCAGCCCATGGCGTCCCCCGACTGGCACCCCGCTATGACCAAGATGCCCGTGCCGATTGTCCATCTGGACATCCATTGCTCCGAGCCCGGTTACTACGTAGCGGCCGACAACGAGGCACAGGGGCGCATTATCGCCGAGCTCGCCATCGCCCGCGGCGCGCGCCATATCACCGTTGTGGGCAGAGCAGCATTCATGCAACTCACCCTACGCGTCCTTGGCATTCATAAGGCGCTCGCCCTACATCCCGATATCAAAATTGAGGTCATTGACGCCGGAGAGTGGAATACCGCAGCCGACGGCTACAGTATTGGTGCTCAGATTGCCGGGCGCCCTACCGACGAGCGTCCCGATTTTGTCGTCGGCCTGACCGACGTGTTGGCCTCGGGCGTTATCTCGGCATTGGTCGACAAAGGCATCTCCGTCCCCGAGCAGGTTCGCGTGGCCGGATGTGACGGCAACCCACTCGCCTGGAGCGGATCGGTCCCGCTCACTACGGTAGCGCCCCCGGGTTACGAGATTGGTCGCAAGGGTGTCCAGCTGCTCATGGAGCAAATCGAGAACAAGGCCCCAGCAAAGACCAAGCATATCCGCGTCGGCTCTGCAGCGCGCACCGTCACCGCAGTCACGGCCGCCGAGGATATCAACCGCCAAGAACTCGTGCGGCCGTTCCTACTGGAGCGCGCCAGCACCCAGGCAAACACCCAGACCGACGCCACGGCCATCAACCTAGGCGCGTATCTATAGCACGTCGGCCAGTATGCCAAAACGCCGCTTAAGTAAAAGAGGCCCGACCATTGCCGGACCTCTTTTACTTAAACGCAAACGTGGGCAATCGCTCGCTTCAGCGCCGCAATTGTCTAGCGTACGGCCTTGACCGCCGCCGCCAGATCGAACAACGTGTCGAGCACGACCTCGCAGCCATCCACCACGTCCTGCGGCAGCGGCACGATATCGGGCACAGCAAAGACATGGCAGCCGGCCGTGATACCCGAGACGCAGCCGTTGCGCGAATCCTCGACCACGGCGCACTCCTCGGGGGCAAAGCCCGCGCGCTCGCAGGCAAGCAGATACATCTCGGGGTCGGGCTTGCCATGCACAACGTCCTCGCCGCAGGTCACCGTCTCAAACTTGTCAAAAAGACCGACCATCTTAAGGTTGCGTTCGGCCGTAGCGAGGCGCGACGACGTCGCAAGGCCCACGTGATAGCCCGCAGCCAGCAGCTCGTCTATGCACTCGGCGGCGCCGGCCTTAAGCTCCAGTTCGGTCTTGACCATCTCGTCGCGAATCTCCTTGTGGCGGGCATAGACCGCCTCGGTGGTTTCGTGGCTGCCGTAATGCTTATCGAGGATGTCCATAACATCGGGCAGCGTGCGACCGATAAACTGATGGATCAGTGCTTCATCAATCGCGACCCCCAGCTCGGCAGTGCCCGCCTTCCATGCCTTAATGCCCAAACGCTCGGTATCGACCAGCGTTCCGTCCATGTCAAAAATTACAGCCTTGATCATATCGGTCCCCTCACCGGATTGCGTTACTGACACTCTACCGCACTTTACAAACTTGTATATAACGTATATAGCATATTATGCCTTCGTTACATAGATAGAAGTCTTATGACAAGCAGCCCGGTAGGATTATAGTTTTCGACCGAGTACATATTGGTAAGGAACGTTTCATGCTTTCAAACACCACCGCACCTGCAGAGGAGCTTCAGGACAAACTCGCAGCGCTCGAGCAGCTGCTTTTGGCATACGGACGCGTCGCCATCGGCTTTTCCGGCGGCGTCGACAGCAGTTTTTTGGCTGCCGTCTGCTCCCGCATCATGCCCGCCAGCACCCTTCTCGTCCACCTCACCACGCCGCTCATCGGCACGCCCGAGCAGGCTTCGTTTGAGCGGTCTGTTGACGGACAAGCCGATGAGGGCCCGCATTTTAAGCTTCCGGTGCTCAATCTTTCGGTCGACCAGCTTCAGCTTCCGCATGTTGTCTGCAATGATGCCGACCGTTGCTATCACTGCAAACGCGCCGGCTTCACCGCCATCGTCAACCACGCCAAGTCGCTAGGCTTCCCCACCGTTATCGATGGCAGCAACGCGAGCGACCGAGGCGATTACCGCCCCGGTATGCGCGCCGCCCAGGAGCTTGGTGTTCGCTCGCCTCTTATGGAGGTCGGCTTTACCAAGGACGAGGAGCGCGAGCTGCTGTGTACGTGGGGCTATCCCGTTTGGAATCTGCCCGCTGGCGCCTGCCTTGCCACGCGCATCCCCACGGGCGAGGAGCTTACGCGCGAAAAGGTCGACTTGATTCGTGCCTGCGAGGATTACCTGCACGATCTTGACCTGTTACAGGTCCGCGCGCGCCTGGTTGGCGGCTGCGTGCATATCGAGGCCGCGCCCGCCGACGTCGCCAAGATTGCCGCCCTCGGCGGTGCCGCCGTCGACGGCGAGGGCAAGACCCCGTTGCCCGCCGCCATCGAGTCCGCGCTGCGCGAGCTGGGCTGCGCCCACATCTCCCCCGAGGTCACCCCCTACATCCACGGCAACATGAACCTTTAGGTTACGCCGTTTTACAAACGGCGTACCTGCTCGGCGCTGCGCGGTCTCCGGGCACGGCAATCTGACGTTCAACTTCACTGGCGCGACCAAAAGGTCAGCGCCCGCTTGTTTCACGTCACCTTACCGCACCCGGAGCCCGCTCGCTCGCATATGCTCAACCTGGACTGCGTTAACTGACCTACCAAAAAGGGACAGGTTTATTTTGGCAGGTTTTATCTGGGGAAACGCAAACAGGGCCGCGACACCCCTATGGCGTCGCGGCCCTTTTCCTTGGAGAAGGATCGATTGATTGAACGGGATGACCGTTCTAGTCTTCGAGTCCGCTATTGATGAGCTCCGCAATCTCAACGGGATCGGTGCTCGCACGTACTTTGTCACGGAAGCCGGCGTCCATCAGCATCACCGCCGCCTTGGAAAGCAGGCGCAGGTGCGTGGTTCCCGCCTCGCCGGCAGGAACATACAGCGCAAGCGCAACATCAACGGGCACACCGTCAAAGCTCGGCCACTCAACGGGCTCGGCCAGCTTAAGCACGGCCACGCCCGGCGTATGAATGGCATCGCTCTTAGCATGCGGAACGGCAAAACCGGCGACAAGACCGGTCTCGGCCTCGTTCTCGCGCGCAATGAAGGCAGCCTCCACGGCAGCTGCGTCATCGGCAAAGCCAAGTTCGACGGCCTGCTCGGACAAGTAGTGCAGAGCATCCTCGCGCGAGGCGGCGGCGTATCCGATCGTCACCTGATTGGCAGATACAAATCCCATGGAAATCCTCCTTACAACACGGACCTGACCGCGGCCTCGATACCGTTGGCGTCCAAACCGTACTTGTGCAGCAAATCGACCGCGGGGCCGGACTCGCCGTACACATCGCGCACGCCGACGCGACGCATCGGCACCGGATGCTGCTCGGCAAGCACCGAGGCAACCGCCTCGCCAAGACCGCCGATAATCGAATGCTCCTCGGCGGTGACCACGCGACCGGTCTTCTTGGCGCTGGCGACGATCAGGCGCTCGTCGAGCGGCTTAATGGTGTGCATGTTGATGACCTCGGCGTCAACGCCCCTGGCCGCGAGCACCTCCGCTGCCTGGAGCGCCTCGGCGACCATGAGGCCGCAGGCAACGATGGTCACGTCCGACCCCTCGCGCACGACCACGCCGCGGCCGATCTTGAACTCGTAGCCCTCGCGATCGTTGATGACCGGCGTGGCCAGGCGGCCGAAACGCATGTAGACCGGGCCCTCGAACTCGTAGGCCGCGCGCACGCAGGCTCGGGCCTCGACATCGTCGGCGGGAACGATCACCGTCATGCCAGGAATCGTACGCATGAGCGCGATGTCCTCGCAGCACTGGTGCGTGGCGCCGTCCTCGCCCACCGAGATGCCGGCGTGCGTGGCGCCGATCTTGACGTTGAGGTGCGGGTAGCCGATGGAGTTGCGGACCTGCTCGAAGGCGCGACCGGCGGCAAACATGGCAAAGGTGCTCGCGAAGGCAACGCGGCCCGTGGTCGCGATGCCGGCGGCAAGGCCCATCAGGTTGCTCTCGGCGATGCCGGCATCATAGAAGCGCTCGGGATGGGCGGCCTTAAACTTGCCGGTCTGCGTGGCGGCCGCCAGGTCGGCATCGAGAACCACGAAGTCATCGCGCTCGTTGCCCAGCTCGACAAGCACCTCGCCGTAGCTTACGCGCGTGGCGACTTTTTTGACCTCTGCCATTAGAGCTCCTCCCCTGCTGCCGTGAGCTCGGCCATAGCCTGCTCGAACTGCTCGTCATTGGGCGCCTTGCCATGCCAGCCCACCTGGTTCTCCATAAAGGAGACGCCCTTGCCCTTCACCGTCTCGGCGATGATGGCCACAGGCGCGCCGCTCACCTTGCGGGCCTCGGCGAAAGCAGTTGCAACCTGCTCCATGTCGTTGCCGTCGGCCAGCTCGATCACATGCCACTTAAAGGCGCGGAACTTATCTGCGAGCGGCATCGCCGAGTTAACCTCGTCGATCGTTCCGTCAATCTGCAAGCCGTTGTGGTCAACGACCGCCACAAGGTTGTCGAGCGCATGGTTACCGGCGAACATGGCCGCCTCCCACACCTGCCCTTCTTCGCACTCGCCGTCGCCCAGCAGCGTGTAGACACGGTAGCCGTCGCCCCAGTGCTTGGCGGCGAGCGCCATCCCGACCGCAGCGGAAATGCCCTGGCCGAGCGATCCAGTGGACATGTCGACGCCCGGGGTGTCGTTCATATTGGGGTGACCCTGCAGACGACTGCCGATATGACGGAGCGTCTCGAGCTCTTCGACGGGAAAATAACCGCGATTTGCCAACACCGAATACAGGCCCGGCGCCGCGTGGCCCTTGGAAAGCACAAAGCGGTCGCGATCGGCCTTGTGAGGGTCGGCAGGATCGATATTCATTTCCTCAAAGTACAGATAGGTCATGATGTCGGCGGCGCCGAGCGATCCGCCCGGGTGTCCCGACTTGGCCGCATGAACCGCCGTCACGACACCCTTCCTGACCTCGTTGGCAACCTTCGCCAGCTCCTGATTGGTCATGGGGATTTCCTCTCTTGAGCGCGCCTGCCCGGCATGGATAAATGCCGGACAGGCGAAACCATCGTTACTGGGCGCTGACTACTTTCTGCCAGTCAGCCTCAAAACTCGCGAGGCCCTGATCGGTCAGCGGATGGTGCAGGCATTTCTTAAGGGCTGCCATGGGCACGGTCGCGATGTCGGCGCCGAGCAGCGCGGCCTGGGTCACGTGGTTGGGCGTGCGGACCGAGGCAGTGATGATCTCGACGGTGTCGTCGACGTTCTTGCCCGTCCAGTCGTAGTTCTTAATGCAGGTCACGACGTTGTCGAGCTGCGAGATACCGTCCTCGGCAATGTCGTCGAAACGACCGACAAACGGGCTGATGTAGCGAGCGCCGGCGTTGGCGGCCATAAGGGCCTGCGTCGGCGAGAAGACGAGCGTCATGTTGACGCGCACGCCGGCATCGGCCAGCGCGCGACAGGCGGCGAGGCCGGCCTCACACACGGGAAGCTTGACCACGATGTTGGGGGCGAGGGCGGCGAGGCGCTTGCCCTCCTCGATCATGCCCTCGGCCGTGGTCGCGGTGGACTCGGCGGAGACGGGCAGGCCCTCGCAGAGCTCGGCGATCTTGAGCATATGCGGCTCGAAGTCGGCGAGCTTGCCGCCGATCTTGGCGTACAGGGACGGATTGGTGGTAACACCGGCCAGGCAGCCCCAGCTCTTGGCCTCGGCGATCTCGTCCAGGTTGGCGGTATCGATAAAGAACTTCATGGTGCAAACTCCTTCAAATGAATTGCTAGTAATCCTAAGGACAGTGGCCCGATCGTCGGTCAATCCAACGTCAGCGAGCGGGCAGCTGCCGTGGCAAGGTGGCGCGAAAGAGGAGCGAAGCGTACTTTGGTACGCGAGCGACGGCTTGAGC
>CALGKS010000437.1 GCA_937930475.1 uncultured Collinsella sp.
AAATAGGGTCCCTATCGATACTAAATATCGTTAGAGAGCCAAAATGACCTAAATTATATGCGACTAGCTTGGCAACAGTACTCATATTTGGCATTTTTTGCACACGGCGTGTCACGGGAGTATATATCTAACCCCCTAATCAGCCAAAAATGCCTAGTTCAATGCGCGCTCCGCCGCCTCGATCACGTGTTTGGCGAGAATCGCCGTCGTCACTGCGCCCACGCCGCCCGGCACGGGCGTGATGGCGCCAACAATCGGCTCCGCAGCATCAAAATCGACGTCGCCGACCAGCTTGCCGGCGGCCTCGTCCCAGTTAATACCCACATCGATGATCGTCTGGCCCTCGCGAACCGCATCCGCGCCAATCGTGTGCGCACGTCCAACCGCGGCAACAACAATGTCGGCAGAACGGCACTCGGCAGCCAAGTCACGCGTATGCGTATGGCACGTCGTCACCGTGGCATTGCGAGCCGTAAGCATGGCGGCAACGGGACGGCCAATCACCAGCGATCGACCGACGACCGCGACCTTGGCCCCATCCAGCTCAACGCCGTAATGGTCCAGCAACGCCAGCACGGCCTCGGCCGTGCAAGGAGCAAAGCCCTCGCCTCGCCCCGAAAGCGTGGTAAGAAGCGAGGCCGGCGTCATAGAGTCAACATCCTTGGCGGGATCGAGTGCCGCGGCAACTGCATCCTCGTCAAGCCCAGCGGGCAACGGACGAAACATCAGGCAGCCATGAACAGCGGGGTCGGCATTGATGTCCTCGATGGCCGCCAACAGCTCGTCCTGCGAAACATCGGAGGGAAGCAATACGCGGCGAACCTCGATGCCAACCTTCTCGCAGCGCTTGAGGGCACCGCGCTCGTAGGACAGGTCGTCCTCGCGCTCGCCCACGCGCACGATGGCGAGCGTCGGAACAACGCCGTGCTCGCGCAAAGCCACGCAGCGAGCGGCAAGCTCCTCAGTCAACGCGCGGGCGACGGGAGCGCCCTTAAGCAGCTCTGCCATGGCTATCCCCTCTTCCTTGCGGCGTCAGCGGCGCGGCGCGCCAGCGCATCGGCGCGCGGCAGCCACGTGTCCAGCAGCTCATCGCACGCCGCCTCGAGCTCCTCGGCGCGGGCACGGTCCTTCATAGACGTGGTGTTGGCGAAGAGCGTCAGGCTTGCGCCCTGCATGGCGGCGCGGCAGAATACGGCGCCGCAGGCCACATCGGACAGCAACTGGCGCGAGCCCTTGTCCGCCATGTCCTCGAGCAACGCCAGCGCGCGACCGCACGCATCCATAATGCGGTACGGCGGCATGGCTGCCACGTGTAGCGCATCCTGAATCGCATCCGGTCGAGCCGGGTCATCACGAGGAATACCGTATGCCGCAGACACCTGGCCGTACGCACGAACATCCTCGGCGACCAGACCCACAAGTTCCTGTGCCAACTCATCCGCCTGGGCAAACGCGTGCGTCAGATCGTCCGCGCGATCGGCAAGCGCGGGGTTCGTCGCGCCATAGCGAGCAACCATCCCGCACAGCGAGGCACCCAGTGCTCCCACAAACGCGCTCGCGCTACCGCCGCCGGGAACCGGCTCGCGTGCAGCCAACGCCTCGGCAAAACCGCGACAGGTTTTATCC
>CALGKS010000438.1 GCA_937930475.1 uncultured Collinsella sp.
ATCGCGCATAACGACACCTTCGACCGTTCGTTTATCGAGTCGGTCAAGGGCGGTGTCAACGTCAGCGACATCTGGATCGATTCGCTGGCGCTTTCTCGCATCGCGCTTCCACGCCTTGCCTCGCATAAGCTGTCTTTCATGGCCGACCTGTTTGGCTGCGACTCGGTGTCGCACCGCGCCAACGCCGACGTCGACGCCTTGTGTGGTGTGTGGCGCGTGTTGCTCGTGGCGCTCACCGACTTGCCTCAGGGCTTAATGGCGCGCCTGGCCGACATGCACCCCGACGTACCCTGGTCCTATCGTCCCATCTTCTCCTTCTTGGCGGGACAGAACCCCGGTTCTATCTTCTCTCTCAGCGCCGCTCGTGCTGACGTTCTCAAGGCCGATCGGGCCGATGATCGCGTTGATGCGGACGAGCTGCCGGTCCTTAAGATGCCGAGCCGCGAGGAAATCGAGGCGGACTATGCCCCGGGCGGCCTGGTTAATCGCATGTATCCCACGTACGAGCCGCGTGATGAGCAGATTGCGATGGCGCTCGAGGTCCGTGACGCACTCGTTACGGGAGCGCATCGCGTGATTGAGGCGGGGACGGGCGTCGGCAAATCGATGGCCTATCTGGTGCCGTTTGCCGAGGCCGCACGCCGCAACAACATCACGGTAGGTATCGCAACTAAATCGAATAATCTTGCCGACCAGCTCATGTATCACGAGCTGCCCAAACTTGCCGAGCAGCTGGACGGAGGTCTATCGTTTTGCGCCCTCAAGGGCTATGACCACTATCCATGCTTGCGCAAGCTTGAGCGCATGAGCCGCGGCCAAGTCGAAATTACGACTAAGCGTGATCCCGCCGACACGCTTACGGCAGTCGCAGTCATCATGGCGTACGTGTGTCAGTCGGCCGATGGCGACCTCGACTCGCTCGGCATTCGCTGGCGCAGCGTCAACCGTCCCGACTTTACGACGGCGTCGCGCGAGTGCGCCCGTCGCCTATGCCCGTTTTTCCCCGATAAATGCCTGGTCCACGGCGCCCGTCGTCGCGCGGCGCATGCCGATGTGGTGGTCACCAACCATTCCCTGTTGTTCCGCAATGTTGCGGCCGAGGGCAGAATCTTGCCTCCGATTCGTCACTGGGTAATCGATGAGGCCCACTCCATCGAGCGCGAGGCACGCCGTCAATGGGCGCGCGTGGTGTCGGCGGATGAATCGCGCGTTCTGTTTGAGCGCCTGGGTGGCTCGAGCGCCGGTGCGTTGAGCCAGGTTTCCCGCGATTTGGCAACCTCGGAGGGCTCTACGCTCTATCTGGGTCTTACCGCCAAGGCGACGTCGACGGTTGTACGTGCGAGCATGGCGATTGCCGATGTGTTTGACGGCGTTCGCGAGCTTGGCCGCCGTGCTCGCGGGGGCTATGACAATGCGAACCTATGGATTGGCCCCGAGCTGCGCGAATCTGACGACTGGCATGATTTCTTACAGTCGGCCTACGCTGCCATCGACGCATTGGAACAAGCTGACAAGAGTGTCGACGCGCTCGTGCAGTCCGTTGCCGCCGACAAGCCCGAGGTCGTTGTGGACTTGGGTGATATCTCGCGCCGCCTGCACGAGCTGGCCGAGAACCTCAAACTCATCATCGACGGCACCGATGAGCACTACGTGTATTCGCTGCAAGTCAATCGCAGGCTGCGCGCCGGCGGCGAGTCGATGACCGCGGAGCGCATCGATATTGGCGAGGCCTTGGCAACCGAGTGGCTGCCCGAGGTTCACACGGCTATCTTTGCATCGGCGACCATGACGGTTTCCAAGAGTTTTGAGCATTTTAACCACGCCGTCGGCCTCGATCGCATCGGTGCCTCGACATCATCGTCGCTGCACTTGGATTCGAGCTACGACTTCGATTCGAATATGGCCGTGGTCGTGGCTG
>CALGKS010000439.1 GCA_937930475.1 uncultured Collinsella sp.
GATGAGCACCGCGCGGCCGGCGCCGCCCTCGTTGGCGGCGAGCGTCTTGGTCATTTCGATGACGGTGACGTCGCGGTTGGCCGGCGACAGGTCGTTGACCAGCGGAGCCAGATAGTCGGCCGTCTCGCAACCGACGGTGCCGCCGCCCACGATGACGATCTTCTTGCCCGGGAAGGCGTTGCCGCCCAGCAGGTCGTCAGCCGTCATGACCTGCTTAAAGCCCTGCATAAAGGCCGGAGCGATGGGCTCGGCGCCATAGGCCAGGACAACCTCGTACCCGGCGTAGTCACGCTGGATGTCCTCGGCCGAAAGCTCGGTACCAAAGATGCACTTTACGCCGGCCTCGGCCAGACGACGATACTGGTACTTGATCACGCGGGTGAGCTCCTGCTTTGCCGGCGGAACGGCAGCGATACGCATCTCGCCGCCCGGCTCGTCCTGCTTGTCCACGAGCACCACGTTATGTCCGCGCTTGGCGGCAATGAACGCCGCCTCCATGCCAGCGGGACCGGCGCCCACCACGAGCACGTTCTTGGCCTCGGCGGCAGGTTCGTAGCCGGCCTCGTCGCGCTCAACATCGGGGTTAACGGTGCAGGAAATACGCTTGCCGAACATGATGCCGTTCAGGCAACGCAGGCAGCCGATGCAGGGGCGAATCTCGTCGGCGTTGCCGGCAGCCGCCTTGTTGCAGAACTCGGCATCGCACAGGTTGGCGCGGCCCATCATGCAGATGTCGGCGGCGCCGTCCTCGATCAGTTCCTCGGCAATCCACGCCTCGTTAATACGGCCGACCGTGGCGACGGGAATGTTGACGTGCTTTTTGATCTCGCGCGAGCAGGCGGCATGCGAAGCCTGCTGCGTGCCTGCGGCGGGAATCGCGGAGCCGCGCTTGATGGTGGTGCCGCCCGACACGTGGATCATGTCGACGCCGGCCTTCTCCAGGCGACGCGAGACGTAGATCATGTCGTTGAGGGTCAGGCCGCCATCGGTGTACTCGTCGCCCGAAATGCGCACGTCGATGATAAAGTCCTTGCCGCAGCGCTCGCGAATCTCGGCGATGACCTCGAGCAAGAAGCGCATGCGCGCGTCAAGCGAGCCGCCGTACTCGTCGGTACGCTTGTTGTAGAGCGGGGTCAAGAAGCCGCCGAGCATGCCGTGGGCGTGCGCCGCATGGACCTCGACGCCATCGACGCCGGCCTTCTGCATGCGCACAGCGGCGTCGCCAAACTGGTGCGTGAGCTCGTGAATCTCATCGACCGTAATGGGACGCGGTGCCTCGCGGGCGTAGGACGGGCCCACGAAGGACGGGGCGATCAGGCGCGGCGTGCCCGGGATGTTAAAGGCCATGTAGGCGGGGTGGAAGAGCTGCGGCATGATCTTGCAGCCGTACTCGTGCACGGCGGCAGCGAGCTTTTCCCAACCGGGAATGAACGTGTCGTCGTAGCAGCACATATCGCCCGGCAGATAGGTATAGGTGGGCTCAACCGTCACGACCTCGGTGATGATGAGGCCCACGCCGCCCTTGGCACGGGCGCGATAATGGTCGACCAGGTCGTCGGTCACATAGCCGTGGTCGGCCAGGTTGGTGGACACCGGCGGCATGAAGACGCGGTTCTTGACCTCGGTCGTACCAACCTTGATCGGGCTAAAGAGCATCGGATAGGAGGAGGACTCCATACAGGCTTCCTTTCGTTTGAGCCGCGTGGCGGCACTTGCTGATTCCCCTATCGTATCAGTATCCGCCCGGCGCGCGGCCTCACACGCTCCCCCACCTTTTGCTCGACCCATAAAAAAGTTGCGGTGGAATACGGAGCAATTGAGGCTTTTGACAGCCAAAACAGTCCGTATTTCACCGCAACTGATAAGGGCGGGATGGGCTAGAGGCCCAGGTAGGATGTCATGCCTTCGACGGCGAGCTTGGCGCCGGCCACGGCATGGACCACGGTGAGCGGGCCGTTGACCACGTCGCCGGCGGCAAAGACGCCCGGCACAGTGGTCATGCCGTGCTCATCGACCGAAAGCAGGCCGCGATGGTCGGTCTCCAAGCCGCCCGTCGTAAGCACGAGCTTGTCCTTGGGCACCTGCGAGGCCGCGATGACGATGGTATCGGCCGCGGCATGGTCGAGCTCTTCCTCATAGCCCACGACGTTGTTGTCCTCGTCGAAGATGGCCGTCTCGAACACCGGGCCGTTATCGTCGATGGCGCAGATGGCCTTGCCGCACACGATCTCGGCACCGTCGAGCTCGGTCAGCTCGACCTCGTCGTCAATTGCCGAGATGTGGCGCGAGCGGGCATACACGGTAACCTTGCGAGCACCCGAGCGCAGCGCGGTACGGGCAACATCCATAGCGACGTTACCGGCGCCGATAACCGCCACGTTCTGCCCGATCGCCACACTTGTGGGGTCGACCAGATAGTCGATACCAAACAGCACGTTACCGCGCGACTCGCCGGGGATTCCCAGCTTGCGGGCACGCCAAGTGCCGGTGCCCACAAAGACCGCGTCATAACCGTCGCGCAGCAGATCGTCGATATGCAGCGCGCCGCCGATGGTGGTCGAGGGACGCACGCGCACGCCGAGCGAGCACATCACGTGGCGGTACTTTTGCACCAGCGAGCGCGGCAGACGGAACTCGGGGATGCCGTACTCCAGCACACCGCCGATCTCGGGACGCTGCTCAAACACGGTAACGGCGCAGCCCAGCTGGGCCATCTTAATGGCCACGGTAATACCAGCAGGGCCCGAGCCGACCACGGCGACCTGCTTGCCGCACGACGGCGCAGGCTTCCACTCCTTGCGGTCGAGGTAGGCCGTGGAGATGTAGTTCTCGATGCTCGAGAAATGCACCGGCGTGCCCTTGCGACCCTGGATGCATGAACCCTCACACTGGCCCGAATGGTTGCACACCATGGAGCAGACCGCGCTCATGGGGTTGTTCTGGAACAGCAGCTCGCCCGCTTCCTCCAGACGACGCTGCTTAAACAGATCGATGACCTGCGGAATAGGCGTCTGCACTGGGCAGCCCTTGATCTGGCAGAACGCCCTTTTACAACCCAGACAACGATTTGCTTCCTCGACAATGTGGATAGCCACGCGATTCCCCTCTGATTCGCATCAACACAATAGCGGGCAGTTCCAGATGCTGCCCAGTACCGGCTAGCCGGCCGCCCGTAGCGGCCGTCGGCCACGCTACATCTCTCGATGTGCACCTTCGCAACGGGCAGACATGCGCTCGAGCGTCGTCAGGCAACCGGCAGCCGTCGCCGGCACGCTGTTCTCGACCACACACGGAATGCCCGGACAGGCGGCAGCGGCCCAGGCAACGACGGGCTCAAAGTCGTAACGACCCGTCTCGCCCACGCCATGGCACACCAAACGCGAGCCCGTGCCGTCGCACCAACCGGCCTCGTCCTCGTTATCCACGACCTCAAAATCCTTAGCGTGCAGCACGCGAATCTTGCTGCCGCACAGATAGAGCATGTCCGATGTAATCTCCTGTGCCTCGCCGACAACGCTCGGATGCAGCAGCGACACCGGGTCGTAAATCACACCGAGCGCCGCACTCGGCACACGCTCGAGCACCTCGCGGCAACGCTCCGGCGTGTTAACCGTCTCGTTCCAGCCGGGCTCGATCAAAATCTGACCGCCCATGGCCTCGGCGCGAGTGCAGACATACTTGAGACCCTCCACAAACGCATCGAGCGCCTCGTCGGTCATGCGATCGTCCGCCACGCTGTTCTGCACGTTGGGGCGACCGGTCTCGGTGCCCACCGGGCAGCCACCGAGCATCTTGGCAAAGTTCAGGCATGCCTCGTACTCGGCAAAGTTGTCCATGAGCTGTTGGCGGTCGGGCGTCGCCAGGTTTTTATAGCAGCCGAACACGGCGACCGAGACGCCTGCCTCGTCGAGCACCGCGCGCAAGTGGTCGGCAAGCTCGCGCGTCAGGCCCAAACGGTTGATGCCCATCGACTTATAGAGCACCTTGCTCGGCAGCTGGATGCACGAAAAGCCGAGCTCGCCCGCCATGCAAATGCGCTCCTCGACCGTTCCCTGCGGAAGGTCGTGCAGACGCACGCCCGGAGTAATGGCTCCCACGCTATTCACATCCCTTGCAAGCGTTGATGCCCGGGGTGTATCCACCAAACGGGTCCTCGATGGAGCACACGCCCGAGGGGGCCAGCGGATCGCGCTTGCCGGCCAGCTTGTCATGATGCATGGTCTCGATATAGGCCAGCACCAGCGGCGCCACGCCCTTCGCATCGTTTTTGACGATGGGCTCGCTCATGTAGTAGCCAAACGTACCCTCGCGGTGCGCGGTGTTGCCCAGGCCCGCGACCAGGCAGATGTTATCGAGCGCCAGCTGTCCATCGTGCTCGGACAGGCAGGTCTCGCAGATGCCGTCGAAGGCGCGGCGGCCATACTGGTAATAGCGTTCGCCCAGCACGCCCAGGCGCACGCCCTTCATGATGGCGTTGGCAAAGATGGCACTACCGCTCTCCTCCAGATAGTTGGGGGCGATGTTGGGCAGGTTGATGACCTGGTGCCACATGCCGGTCTTCTCGTCCTGATACGGCAGCATGGCGTCGATCAGGTCGTGGAACATCTTGCGGATCTCGTCCTTCTCGGCCGACATCGAGGGCGGCATAAGCTCCCAGGTATCGATAAGTGCCATGGCAAACCAGCCCTCGGCACGCAGCCAGAAGTTGGCCGAAAGGCCGGTGACCGGATCGCACCAGAACTGCTTGCGACTCGCGTCGTAGGCGTGATAGTACAGACCGTTGAGCGGGTTGCGCATCAGATCGTGCACAACCTGGAACATATGGAAGCTGTCCGAGCAGGCGCGGCGGTTATGGAAGCTCAGCTCATACTGCATGTAGAACGGCTGTGCCATGTACATGCCATCGAGCCAAATCTGGTTGGGGTAGACGGCCTTGTGCCAAAAGACGCCCTCTTTGGTGCGCGGCTGGGTCTCGAGCTGACGGTAGATGGTATCCATGGCGGCACGGTACTTGGGCTTGCCCACCAGGTCATACAGCTTATAGAGGGTCTTGCCCGCGTTGACGTTGTCGAGGTTGTATTCCTCGGGGTTGTAATGCTTGATGGTGCCGTCTTCCTGGACAAAGAAGTCGATATAGTCGTCGGCGAAGGTCAGATAGCGCTGCTCACCCGTGATCTCGTACAGCTCGATGAGCGCCTTGATCATGCAGCCATCGATGTAGTTCCAGGTGTTCTCCTTGCCGGCACGGAGCTTTTCAATGTTCCAGGCCGGCGCCTGAGGCGTAGAGGTCTCGATCAACTGCTCGATGTAGCGGTCCAGAATCTGATTGCAACCCATTGCTGTCCCCTCTGACGTTAATGATGGGTGAACGTTAACCTTAGTGTAACGCGAACGGGGAATGTAGGGTGAACGTTAACCCTACATTCCCCGCGAACGGCAGACTTTTAGCGGCAAACGGCAGCTAAGCCCGCGGCAATGCGATGCGCCAGACGCTCATAGCCAGCCGGGCTGTAGTGCAGGCCGTCGGGCATATAGAGCTCGCGATGCTCCGGCAAAAACGGGCTGATGCCGCTCTGTGCATACAGGTCGATCACCGGCACCGAGTAGCGGTCGCAAACCTCGAGCATCGCCTGCACGTACGCAATCTGTGTCAGCCCCAGATGGTTGAGCTCGTTGCTCGCCGGAATATCCTTCTCGTGCTTGCCGCTCGTCTTGCACGGCGTCATAAACACGAGCTTTGCCTGGGGCGAGCGCGCCGTGATGGTGCGGATCAGATAATCGACGGCACCATAGAACTCATGCACATCGGTGCTACCAAGCTCGCCGAGAGGCACGTTGCGGCTAAAGTCGTTGACGCCGCCAAAGACGACATAGACATCGGCTGCGTCGTCGATACCGTCCAGACGCTCGACAAACGAATCGGTACGGTCGGCCTTGATGGCGATGCGCGAACCCTTGATGCCAAAATTCTCGACGGTCGCACCGCCCAGCAGTGCGCCCAGGTGCGTGGTCCAGGAGATGTCGTTGCCTCCACCGCCGCATCCGTTATCGCCCCACGTAGTCGAATCGCCAAAGCAGCAGATGGTCGATTCGCTCAAGGTCTTCGTCGGTTTCATGGTTATACTCCTCCCCGCCCACACGGCGGTCTTTGGTCTTATCAGTCATTACCGTTTGCTCGCGCTACGCCCATGGCCTACGAGCAAACCCCGGCAGCATGCTCGTCAAGCCATTCGATATCCTCGGCAAGATGCGCAACACCCAAATGGTGCCCGCCCGGGCAAACCTCGTGCGACAAGTCGTCGGCATGCCTCACGAGCTTGTAGGCATCGCGAACGATGTCGAGCTGCTCATCAACATTCGCAAGCCCACGGGCACCGTTGAGATGGTCGCCCTCGCAGCTCTGCACCAACAGCGGACGCGGCGCGATGAGCGAGGCGATGTCACCCATATCGAGCAGGCGCCACAGCCCCGGCACATAGTTGCAGCTGCAATTGCCGTTGAGGTGCAGCAGCGAATCATCGACACCGTACAGATAGCCCGAGACAAACGCCTTGCGTACGCGCGGATCGAGCGCCGCCAAGTACAGCGTCATGTATCCGCCGCCCGAAAAGCCAAAGCAGCCCAGGTCGTCCATGGCAATGTCGCCGCGTGCCTCCAGGTAGTCGATCAGACGCATGTTGTCCCAGGCGTTGAGGCCCGCAACGGTAAGGCCCAGCGGCTCGGCCATGCGCGCCTGATTCAGGCACGTACCGCGCAGGAAGCTGTTCTCGTCGTCGCCCTGGCCCTTCCAATCGCGACGGTATCCCCAGCCGCGGGCGTCGGGACAGACGGTCACATAGCCCATGCGTGCCAGACGCAGGCCGTAGTCGTAGTTGAACTTGCGCACGGCATCGTCGACCGCCGGCACACCCGTCACGCCCGCAACACTTGCGGCGCCGGCGCCCTGGTGGCCGTGAGGACAGATATAGCAGCGCTTAAAGCCTTGCTCGTCGAGTTTGGGCGCCTGCGGCTCCAGCAGATAGAACGGCATCCAAACATCGCGCTCCACCCGCAGCATCGCATGGGTGCGCACGATACCGCCGGCAATCTGCACCCGATTGAGCTCGCGCACTTCGATCGGCACACGATCCATAAGTGATAGTCCCAGCAGGTCAAACAACCGAGCCCTCGTCGCGACCTGCCATGTCTCAAAGTCACCGAGCGTCGTGCCCTTAAACGCGGCGGAGCGGCCCTCACGCTTCAGGCGCTCGCGAAACGCCGGTTCGTCCTCGTAATAGGTGTCGATATGCACCGTACGACCGTTATCGGAAAGACCGGCGGTCTCCACGGTGTCGCCCGAGCCGCCCTCGGGGTCCCAGCCGTCCGCGCCGGCAAGCACCTGCTCGCGCACATAGTTTGCAGCAGACTGTACGTCGAGCTCGCGAGCCCATGGCACCCAGCCGGCAGTATCGCCCACCGGGCCATGCAGGATTGCGCCAGCGTAGTGCGCCCTCTCGTGCGCCGCCGGCTTATTCCAATCCCACCAGCCTTCGCGCTTGATATGCTGCCCCAGCCAGCAATCGATCAGCACGGTCTGGGCCCACTCGCGCCAAGGACGTCCCAGATAGACCGAATCCGGTGCCACGTCCTGCGGAGCCGTAAACGAGCAGCCGTGGAACACAAAACCGTACGGCTCCCCCTCGGGCGTCGATGCCGCCGTCACATAGCCGTTCACGTCCATATTGCGGTTGAGCGACCGGATCTCGCACCCCTCAAAATAGGCACGCGCGCCGCCAAAGATAAAGTCGACGTCACCCTCGATCCGGCAGCGTCGGAAATACT
>CALGKS010000440.1 GCA_937930475.1 uncultured Collinsella sp.
TAGATAAACATCGAGACAAGCAGACGGGCAGCGCAATAAAACAGCGTAGGGAAGACGATCTTCTTTAAGCGGGCAAGCGATTTGCTCGTAAGGTCACGCACGGACGACCCGTTTTTGAGGGCGCGTGCAGCCGAGGGAATAAGGAAGTACCCGGAGATCATAAAGAAGACCTCGTTGGCCCAACAGCCCAACAGGTTAATGCAGCCCAAAGCGCCCGAATAGGGGAAGGCCGCAAGCGATGCGTATTCTGGCATTCCGGCGCAGACGGCTTGGAAGGTCCATTGAAAGGTGTGGAATATCGCGATTCCGGCAACCGCTACCAAGCGCAGCGCCTCGATGGATATGTTACGTGCGGCTTTGGGCTGCATAACGTCCTTTCGTATCGGTTTGCCTCTGCGGGCTCCATAAATTATATAAACGCCCGCGGGCGGGACGACCCTTTGATACCATTAACGACAGGTATTTCCTAAGGAGCACATTTGTCTACTAACGCCTCTGGCAGCCCTATTCTGTCGCTGCTTATCCCCATTTACAATGTTCAGCGCTATCTGCGCGAATGCCTCGATTCTGCCGTTGCGCAGACGCTCAAGGACATCGAGATCATCTGCATCAACGACGGCTCGACCGACAACTCACCGGATATCATCCGCGAGTACATGGAGCGCAATGAGCGCGTGAAGATGATCGATAAGGCCAATAGCGGTTACGGCGACTCGATGAATCGCGGGCTTGAGATGGCGCGCGGCAAGTACGTGGGCATCCTCGAGTCCGATGACTTTATGGCGCCCGACGCGCTGGAGAAGCTTGTGACGGCGGCTGAGGGCTGTAACGCCGATTTTGCTAAGGCAAACTTTGACCTGTACTGGTCCAAGCCCGAGGAGCGCCGAGAGTTGATGGAGCTCTTTAAGGCTAAGGATTGTAACAAGTCGGTCTGCCCGAGCGACACCGTTGATGCCTTTTCGCTTAAGCCGTCGATTTGGTCTGCGGTGTATCGTCGCGAGTTCTTGAACCGTAATAACATCCGATTCCTGCCGACGCCTGGCGCTGCTTTTCAGGATGCCTCGTTTACCTTTAAGGTGTTTGCCCTTGCCGACACGGCGGTTTACCTGCACGATTCGGTTCTTTCGTATCGTCAGGACAACGAAGGGTCTTCGGTCAATTCACCCAATAAAGTTCATTGCGTTAATGATGAGTACGCCGAGATTCATCGCTGGATTGTTGAGGATTACGCCGAGACGCACGCTTCGCAGGACGTTTCCAAGCTGCTCAGGTTTGCAAATATCATTAAATACGATTCGTATATGTGGAGCTACATTCGCCTGAATCCTAAGTTTTACGCCGAGTTTTTGGACCACATGGCCCAAGAGTTCCGTGGAGCGCTTGAGGCCCATGAGTTTGAGCTGAGGGACCTTAAGCCGTGGAAGCGCGCGAACCTGAAGGCCATTGTCGACGATCCGCAAAAGTGGTTGGCTGAGTCTTCGGGCTTTGCTGGTGCCGGCGCAATGGGTCGCGCGAAGCATTATGCGCGCGTTGGTGGCCCAGGCGTGGTCGCTGCTTTCGTCCTGGATGCAATCAAGAAATAGGGGAGTTATGGCAAG
>CALGKS010000441.1 GCA_937930475.1 uncultured Collinsella sp.
CAACCACGACTGGAGCTACGGCGCGGACAAGCTCCGCACCATGACCGGCTACAGCCCCACCGGCACGCCCTTCGCCATGCTCTGCGCGAACGCGAAGTCTACGAGCGGCGTATGGAGCTCGAGTATCACCAAGACGCTCGATCGCACCTGGGAGGATAGCGAAGATCACTCCACATTCGACTACAAAATCAAGGTCGGCGTCGTGGGTGCCATGGATGAGTCGCTGGAATCCTCGCTGCGCGCGGACCTGGTCGCGGGTACGTCGTTCTCGAGTGCCGCGAACGCCATCAATGCCGAGGCAGAGCAGCTGCGCAAGGAGGGCTGCGATGTTGTTGTCTGTATCGCGCACACGCTCGACGCCAAGACCTTTGCCACGCGGCTCCGCGGCGTCGATGCCCTCATCGCAGGCCACGAGCACATCAACCTTAACGAGAAGGTGACGGGAGCCGACGGCAAGACAATCCACGTTGTCGAGGCGGGCAGCGCCTTTGCCGAAGTGGGACTGCTTTCCGTCCCCTACGAGTACGACACCAAGGGCACCGAAAGCACCGACGATGACACGGTGGCGGTATACGCAGACAAAAGCGACGAGAAGCTCTATACCGCCAAGGATGTAAACGTTCTTTTGACCGATCCCAACAAGGGCTCCACCTATCAGAGCATCCTTGATGAGGTCCACGACAACAAGATCAAGCCGCTCGACGATGCCTTTAGCGCCGCATCGAGCGAGGTGCTCGGCACGAGCTCTACCAATTATTTCTACGGCGAGGACGCCGCAGGCACGCATGGTTGGGAAATGGTGCGCACCACCGATTTCCGCCCCAGCAAGGAGGGCGACACCACCAAGGCCCAGACCATCGGCCATGTGATCTGCGGCTCCTATCTTGACCTGACGGGCGCAGACCTTGCCATCGAGAACGCGGGTGGCATCCGCGGCGGCATCGCTGCAGGCGATGTGACCGCAGGCAACGTCATCGCTATCTCGCCCTACGGCAACACCGTGGAGACCTGGACCATGACCGGTGCGGACTTCCTCGCAGCGCTCGAGCATTCGCTGCAGATCAGCGACGAGTGCAATCACAGTTATGAGCTTCAGCAAGCCTACGTGGCAGCCGGCCATACCGAGCAGGAAGCGCAAGACAAGTACAAGTGGCGCGATGACTCTGGCAGCGTTCTCTCCTTTGGCGGCATCAACGTGACGATTGATTGGACGCAGCCCGAAGGCAAGCGCATTGTGAGTGCCACACTCGCCAAGGACGGCAGCACGCTCGATCCCACCAAGACCTATACCGTCGCCACCAACAACTACATCATTACCAACACGACCGACTTCCCCACCTTCGCACACGCCACCAAGCGCACCGAGTGGGGCACGTGTGAGGCGGCGCTGAGGGCGCTGATTGGGCAAAACGGCTGGGAGAGCAAGATGGCCGGACTCGCCGGCACCATCAGCTTCGGCTCCGCAGCCGTGGACCCCACGCCCACACCGGCCCCGACGCCTAAGCCCTCGCCTAAGACGGACACGACGACCACGAAGGTCATCACCAAGAAGACGACCGGCAAGCTCGCCGCAACGGGAGACCGCACGCTGGCAGTAGTTGGCACGTGCCTTATCAGCGGCATCATCGTCATCATTCTCGGCATTATCTGGAAGCGTCGACGCTAAGCTACACCGCCGGGCCTTGCAGCCCCGCCGCATAAACCTTATATCGAGCACAGAAGCCCGTCCGAATTTGATCGGACGGGCTTCTTGGTGGGTATCATGGTTGGATGATCATGAGGAGGTTTCCCTACATGGAATTGTTTGAGCCAATTCTTCATTTCTTTGCACAACGATGGGTCCACAACATCATCTGGGCCGGTATCTTGGCCATCGGCACCGCCGTTGCCGCCAAAATCGCGTCCAAGACCCTGCACCACCTGCTTAACCGCGATGATAACCCGCTCCCAGCATCGAGCATCTTCATCAACATCACACGCGCCGTCATCTGGATGATCGGCGGCAGCTTTATCCTCGACAATTGCTTTGGCATTAACGCAAACGCCCTCGTCGCCGCTCTTGGCGTCGGCGGCATCGCCATCTCGCTCGGCTTTCAGGACACGCTGTCGAACCTTATCGGCGGTATGCAGGTGACCTTCATGGGCATCATCAAGCCCGGCGACAATATCGAGGTCGGCGGCGTGTCGGGCGTGGTCCAAGACATCACCTGGCGCCA
>CALGKS010000442.1 GCA_937930475.1 uncultured Collinsella sp.
CGGCGCGGCGTTGCAGAGACTCATGGAGGACGGCATCGCTGCCATCATCGCCTCGGCCGATGCGGGTCTCAAGGCGTTCGGCACCAACGACGTGGTGCGCTCGCTGGCTGTCGACGGCGTGCTTACGGGCGTGGGCAGCGTGCTGACCTTCCTGCCGATTATCGTCGTGCTCTTTTTGTTCCTTTCCATTCTGGAAGACTCGGGCTACATGGCGCGCGTGGCCTTTGTCATGGATAAGGTACTGCGTCGCTTTGGCCTTTCGGGCCGCAGCTTCGTCCCCATGCTCGTCGGTTTTGGCTGCACCGTGCCGGCTATCATGTCGACCCGTACGCTCCCATCCGAGCACGACCGCAAGATGACGGTCATGCTCACGCCGTTCATGAGCTGCTCGGCCAAGTTGCCGGTCTACGGTCTGCTGTGCGGGGCGTTTTTCCCACAGGCGACGGTTCCCGCCATGGTCTCGCTCTATCTGATCGGTATCGTGGTCGGCTGCATTGCGGCTTTGGTGCTCAACCGCACGGCATTTAAGGGCGACCCGGTGCCGTTTATCATGGAGCTTCCCAATTACCGTCTGCCGAGCGTCAAGACGACGGTGATGCTGGCATGGGATAAGGCCAAGGACTTTATTACCAAGGCCTTTACCATTATCTTTGCCGCTACGGTGGTCATCTGGTTCCTGCAGACGTTCGACATCCGCTTTAATGTGGTCGCCGATCAGTCGCAGAGTCTGCTTGCCGGTCTGGGTAGCATCATCGCTCCGCTGCTGGCGCCGCTCGGCTTTGGCGATTGGCGAGCATCCACGGCGCTCGTCACCGGACTTATCGCCAAGGAGAGTGTCATCTCGACCCTCACGGTGCTTTTGGGCGCGACCTCGCCCGCGGCACTGTCGACCATGTTTTCGCCGTTTACCGCTTACGTGTTCCTGGTCTTTACGCTGCTGTACCCGCCCTGCGTAGCGGCAATCGGCGCCGTCAAGAGTGAGCTGGGCGGACGCTACGCCGTTGCCGTGTTCGCGTTTCAGGTGACGGTCGCCTGGATCGTGGCGTTTGTCGTGCATTCGGCGGGCATATTGCTGGGGTTGGCTTAGCTATTTATTGACGGCGCAACCCCTGTGTATTGAGTTGATTGCGGCCCCGCATCTGTTGCTGACGGATGCGGGGCCGTTGCTATATAATCGCCCACCGCTCAGGACAATCGGAGAGGTTCCTACATGACTCAGGCAAGACAAGATGGCATCTCACTCAAGCAGTGGCTCCCGCTTATCGGGCTCGCCTGTTGCGCGTTCGTATTCAACACGTCGGAATTCATGCCCATTGGCCTTCTGACTGATATTGCCGCGTCGTTTTCGCTCACCGAGGCCCAGGCCGGCATCATGATCTCGGTCTACGCCTGGGGCGTCATGCTGCTGTCGTTGCCGCTTATGGTGTTCGCCTCGCGCTTTGAGTTCAAGCGTATGCTGCTCGGCGTGCTTGCCGTGTTCTCTCTCGGTCAGTTCCTGTCCGCCGTGGCGCCTACCTATCCTATTT
>CALGKS010000443.1 GCA_937930475.1 uncultured Collinsella sp.
GTCCAGGCGCTGCTCCTCGTGGCGCTCCTTGTTAAATGCGCGGATGACGCGCACGCCCACGATGTTCTCGCGCAGCACCACGTTCATGCGGTCGATAAAGCTCTGCAGGCGCATAAAGATCGGCGCGGCGTTAGCCACCGTAAAGACCGCCGCCACCAGCACGATCGCAACCACCACGCCCAGCAGCGTGCCCATGGCAGGATCGATAAACCAGGCAAAAATGATGCCCGCCACGGCCAAGAACGGTACCGGCAGCACCAACTGAATCGTCTGAAGGACAGCTTGCTGAATCACGTTGATGTCGTTGAGCGAGCGCGTGATCATCGAACCCGTGCCAAAGCGCTCAAAGTCGCTGGCGGACAGCTCGAGCGACTTGTCGTACACGGCATTGCGGATATCGCAGGCCACGTTGGCGGCCAGGCGCGCCGAAAGATAGCAGCCCAACACCGTGCCGCCGCTGGCCATGCCGGTCGCGATAAGCATGTACAGGCCGTTGCGTAAAATATAGTCGACATCGCCCGTGGTAATACCGGTGTTGACCATGTTCGCCAGCATCGTGGGAACCAACAGCGTACCGACGTTATCTATCAGCACCGCAAACAGCGTCACCGCAACCAGACCGCGGTACGGCCTCATAAACCTCATTAAGAGTCGCACGTCTCCCCCTCTTCTTGTTTTTCCACTTGGCTCTCGGCGGCCATCTGCTGTTTAAACGCCTCGCACTCTTCGTTAAGAACATGGGAGAACTTGCCGACCAGGCGCATAATCTCGCACTGTTCCCAGGGCTCGAGCGCGGCAAAGGCACGCTGCTCGGCCTTAACCGCCGGCAACGCATAGTGCTCGGCGAACCGCCGGCCCTCATCGGTCAAACAAACGACCTTGTTCTTACGACTGCCCTCGGCAAACTCCAACGTCGCAAGCCCTCGCGCCGTCAGAGTTTTAATTGCCGAGTTAATGGTCTGCTTGCTATAGAACCATTCGCTTGTCAGGCGACTCACGGCGATGCTACCGCCCGCCGTGCTGGTGTCGACGAGCATCCAGTAGGCGCAGTCCGAAAGACCGCAGGTGCGCGAGAACTCCGAATAGATATGGTCGAGTCCATTGAGCATCCGGTCGAAATCGACCAGCGTAACCGCACTATTCATCTATCCCACCATTCGATTGTCCGAGTTTTGACCAATTTGTATCTCTACATTAGTCCGAGTTTTGACTATCGTCAATATGCTGGTTATATATGGTCGGCCCACATTGCATATCGACAAAAAAGACCGCCGGCGCGGGGGCGGCGCCGGCGGTTGCGAGAGAATATCGAGTGTTGGCTGTTAAGCAGCGACGGCCTCGTAGACCGTAGCGCCCGAGAAGCTGTCGTGCAGGCTCTTGCCGCAGATCCAAGGCAGCTCGACGACCTCGCAGACCGTGTTGACCAGCTCGGAGCAGTCAGTAAAGTGGCCCTTATCGTTGAGGGCCTCGCAATCCTGGACACGCCAATAGCCATCGGTGTGCGTGATGTAGTACTCGTGATCGTCAATCGTCACAAAAGCGCGCGTCTTGGAACGCAGCAGCTTCAGAAATCCTTCGAAGTCGGTCTCGACGACATCTCCAGCCTGGAACATGATGTTACCTCCTGGCCCGGCGCCACCATGGCGCATTGATAAACGTTGGTACTCCTTTAGTAAAACCTTTATCAGAGCTTATGCGCGCATCATTTAGGCAAGTGGTAAAAAACCGCAGGGTAGACGGGATAAAACGTTTAATCACCCCACCGGTTTGTCACATTCTGGCTCCGGTTTTATGCAAACCTACTATTCCGATTGGCAGCTGGCATTGTTTGGGGCTGCCTGCGCGATTACGGCATTGGCTCGACGGGTAAGAACGGGGCAACTAAAACCAACGTCAGGAGGACCCATGGAGACCATCGAAGCGCTCATCCATCGCCGCAGCTGCCGCAAATACAGCGAGCGCCCCGTCGAGGCCGAAAAACTCGCACGCATTATCGAGGCCGGCCAGTATGCGCCCAGCGGCATGGGACGCCAGCCGGTGACGTTCGTCGCCGTCACCGACCCCGCGACCGTTGAGCGCCTCTCGCAGCTTAATGCCCAGGTTATGGGCAGCGAGGGAGATCCCTTCTACGGAGCAAAAACCGTAGTTGTGGTGCTGGTCGACCGCAGCGTGCCCACGCATCTGGAAGACGGCTCGCTTGCTATGGGCAACCTGCTTAACGCCGCCTATGCGTTGGGTGTCGATTCGTGTTGGATCCACCGCGCGCACGAGGTCTTTGATTCGCCCGAGGGCCTGGAATTGCTTGCCAGCTGGGGCCTGCCCACCGACGGCAGCCTACGCGGCGTCGGCAACTGCATCCTGGGCTACGCCGAGGACACGCTCCCCGAAGCCAAACCCCGCCGAGACAACGTCGTGTATGTTCCGCCGTTCTAACAAACGGCGGACCCGTTGACGCTGCGCGGGCCGCATTCACGCCAATCTGACGTTCAATTTCGAGAGCGCGACCAGAAGGCCAGCGCCCTCTCATTTCACGTCACCTTGGCGCAAATGCGGCCCGCTCGCTGTTGGTGCCTGACATCGAGTGAGCCACTGTTGGCATCCGGCACCTGGGCAGCTAATTAACGGGGTGGTAGAAGGTGTCGACGACCGTTTGCTTTACGTTGTCCTGGTCCAGATAGAACTCGGCGAAGGTGTCGCCCTGCTGCATGGTGCCCTGCAGCGTCACGACATCAAACGAAGTCAGGCCGTGCTCGAGCATCGTGGTCGCCAGATAGCTGAACTCATCGAGACCCAAATTGGTCCACGTATAGTCACCCATGGCCTGATACAGGCTGATGAGCATGGCGGGGTTGCTCTTGGCACTGCTGAGCACCTTCGATGCAAACGCCTGCACATAGCTCACCTGGCGCGCCGTACGATCCAGCGAAGACGTCAAATTCGTCGTGTCGCGCCACTGCACGTACTTTTCCGCCGTTGTACCAAACAGCGTGGTCTCCTGGCCCTCGACAACCGAGGTACCCGGCACAGTCTGGGTAGGCACCAGCGTCACGCCGCCGATGGAGTCATTAATGGGAGCCACGCCCTCAATATTGAGTGTGTAGTAGTAATCGACCGGAATGTTATCGAGCACGCGCGAAGCAGCGGCGGCCGTCAGCGCCGATGAGTTGTCGCCATCGGTGCCATAGGCAAACTGCAAGCACAGCTGCTCGGTCACCTGGCCGGCAAACGTCCCGTTGGAATACGTATCCACGGGCACCATGCTGTCGCGCGGGATGATAATGCCGCGGGCCTCGCCCGTATCGGTGTTGAGCGCTATGACCATCACGGTATCGGACTGACCCTTTTGGGTACCGTCATCGTTATTACGGCCATCAAAGCCGATAAACGCCACCGTGGCCATATGCTTGTTGAGCGCATACTTCTTGCCGTTATAGGTAATGGTGTCGCCCTTGGCCTTAATGACCTTTTCGGTCTTTTCCTCAATCTTCTTTTTACCTTGGTTCACGCTGTGATTCACAAGGCCCCAGCCGGCAGCAGCAACCGCCCCAATCACGAGCAGCACAATCAGCAGCGTGCGGATACGGCGGCGGCGCTTGATGCGCTTAATCGACTCTTTGGAGCGTCGACGACGCTGAGGTGCCGCCTCATCAAGCGAAGGCCATTCCACCTCGTCAACAGGCTGCGCCGCAGCTTCATCGGTCTTTGCCGATGCGTCGGACGGAGCCTCGGCCTTGCTCTGGGATTTTTCGTCAGGTCGAGGCGTCGGAGTGCCTTTGGTCTCCCATTGAGGCTCGACAGGCTCCGCCACATCCTGAACCTGCTGCTCGGGATTGCTTACTTGATTTTCGTCGGGATCCACCGCATCGATAAAGTGCTTGCCACGGGGGTTCATGACTATTTTGTCTCCTGGTCGCTTGTTAACACACCGCTAACAATATAGCGCGAGTTGCCCTGCGAACTATCGAGCATGCAGGTGCTCAACTGCACAATCTTACTATCTGCATCAAGTGTCACGCCGTCACGTACATTTTTGAGCAATGCGTCCGGATTACAGACCGAATTAAAGTAGTCCTGGCGAACCGCAGGATCGGCAAAGTTAAACGAGTTGAGAATGTGACGGTCGTCGTACTGATAGGCCGAGACAATCTTGTACGTCAGGATATGGCCGGGCGTGTAGATAAAGAACTCGGTGTTCTCGTTAAAGAAGTCCGCGTCCTCAAAGTTATGCAAGTTGTGGAACACGCCGCCGTTCACATGACCGTAAATCACCGTGACAGGGTCGCTAAAGTCGCGCGCATTGACCATCTGACTAAACGCGGTGCCGTAGGGGTCGTACTTGCCGTCCTTGTCGTGGTCCAGATAGAACAGATCGTCCGTCGTGCTCTGCAGCAAGGGCGTGTTGATATCCGCACCCGGAATGTAGAGCCACGCATAGATATCGGCATTCTCCTGAATGAGCGGAGCGAAGTCGATGGGGTTGTCCGGTAGCTCCTTGCCCTTTGATTCGACCTTCGTGGCGGGCTTGCCTGTTGCGCTCATCTCCTCGGCGCGCTGCTGCTCCAGATGGTTCATGTAGAGCACGTAGCCGCCGCAACCGACCGCGACCAGCAACAGCACGGCAATAACGCCCTTGAGTATCGTAGCGCGACGCTTCTTGCCCGAGTCGTCCACATGCTCAGCTTTCATATGCTTACCCTGCGGCTGCTCTGCCATGGTATTTCCTCACCCTGTTAATCGGTCAAAAAAAGGACCCGCACAAGTACGGGTCCTCAAATCTTACGGTTGAAACCGTATGCGTGCTAGTTGTTCTTGCGAAGAGCAACAAAAGCGCAGGCAGCGCCAGCAGCGGCAACAGCAGCCACAGCGGCGACGGCGGTGGTGTTCACGCCGGTAGCCGGGGACTTGGCACCGTTGTCGGTGGTAGCAGCGCCAGCGGCGGTCTTCTCAGCCACGATGGTGTAGGTGGAGAGCTTGGTGACCTTGAAGGTGACGTTACCGTTGTTGTCGGCGGTCAGGTTCAGGGTCTCCTTGGAACTGTCGTTGTGCTGGACATAGACGGTAACCTTAGCGTTGGCGTACTCCTTACCAAGGGTGAAGGTGACGGTCAGCGGGTTGGACTCAGAAACAGTGCCGGCCACGGTCTCGGTGATCTCGAAGGAAGCGACCACGTTGGCGCCGGCGGGGGTGCCCTCGGCGTTCTTGGTGGTGGAAACAACCTTGACGTTAGCGTTATTAACGCTTGCGGTCACGTTGTTGGCGCCGGTGGCGGTGGTGTTGGCAGGGCTCGGGGCGGCGAAAGCAGCCACGGGCAGAGCCAGGGCAAGAGCGAGAACGCTCAGTGCTGCCATGAATCTCTTCTTCATGTTAGGTACTCCTCAACTTGCAGCTTGTGGACCTTTAAGTGCCTAGTAGTATAGCCCTTTTTTGTAAATTGTGACTCATGAGTTCTATATGAAACAACATTGCTGCTTTTTTGCTTACACAGCGACACAAATGGCGCATTGATATGCAGGTTCTGTGATTAACTGGCCTTATGTCGCCGGCGTGACCTGCGAGCCCACGCCGTTCGCACTGGTTTCGCCAACCTCGCCGTCCGCGTCCTCATCCTTCTGGGCATCGGCGATTGTTGCGGCGGCAGCAACAATGCCGCGCTGAGGCGCCACGCCCGTCTGGACCTGAGCACCCTCGACAAGTTCCGTGCCGGGATGCGCGAGCTCGGAAGATTTGAACATCGCACTTAGATCGACTCCACCGCCAGCGTAACCGAGCGCCGCGAGTGCGATCACGATGACGGCAACGATAACCGCAATAGGAACATAGCGATGCCATCCCGCCGGATTGAGCCCGCTGCGACGAGCCGCGCCGCGGCTAATATAACCAAGTGTTCCATCGTGCTTGAGCTTAGAGCCCACCACGCGCTTGCGCCCCCACAGCGACGACTCGGCCTGCATGGCCAGGCGGGCACTTGCCGAAGGGTAGCCGTATTTGGTGCGCTTGAACGATCCGTCGAATCCCGACGCGTGTTTGCCCCACGTCTGGGACGTCGTGCGGCGGTTGACCGAAGCCGTGCCCCGTCTAGTCCGGTTTGGTTTTGAAGTCTCCGCCATACGCCCCCGCACGCCGTAACACAATCGAAACATTACTGCTTTGGACTGTAGCACACACGTCGCATGCGGTCACGGGCACCTCGCCTAACGGTCACCGTCCTTCAGCAAGCGCCACAGGGTCGTACGACTTATGCCCAGCACCTCGGCAGCACGGGTCCGGTTGCCCTGAAGGTGGCCTACGACCAGCCGCGCAATGTCGCGCTCGGTATCGGCAAGCGGGCGCAAGATATACAAGTCGCTGTCGAGCGTCGGGGCTCCAAAGGTTGCGGTCTTGATGACGTCCTCCTGGGCGAGCACCTCTTCCGCCACCGTGCGTTCCGCCACACCCGACCCTACTAATATATAGAGTCGTTCCGAAACCTCGCGAAGCTGCAGATAGTTGCGAGGCCACCGATAGACATTGAACGTCGAGGCCGCCTCCTCGGACATGGTCGGGGCGGCAGTTTCAAAGATATCCGCCAGGTATGACAAATACCGCGCGACCTTTTTCGATGCGCCGCCCTGCTCGGCAATCGCCGGCGCCACGCTTACCGCGCAGGCCAGGCGCTCGGTTACAAAAGCAGCCTGATCGCTTTCGCCGCCGCCCGGCATATCGTTTGCCGTCAGCACCACATGGCAACGCGCAGCCAGCGCCGTATCGGTCATCGTAGAGACAAGCTCGCGCAGGCGCTGGGGCGGAAGGGCGTGCCAGCCGCCGATACATAGGGTCAGCCCCGTTTGAAACAACGGCGATTCTGAACTCTTGAGCAGATGGCGCCAGCCGCGGTCCGTGAGCTCATCGAGCGCCACGGACACAAAGGGCTCGTCAGCGAACGGGCCGTCCAGATAGAGGCGTTTTGCAATCTCTGCCTGGCCGGCACCCAGCTCACCCTCCAACATAAGGGGCACGCCGTGGGCATAGCTTTCGCAGACGGGACCGGCGACCGCAGCGGCGCCCTCGACAATGCCGTACGTGCTTGCCTCGTAGCGCGCCTCGACCTCATCGGCGTTGAGCCACTCAATACCCGCATGCACCGCCGCGCCGTGGACCTCGCGGACCACGACCACCCAAAGCGCGCCGTATTCCTTGTCGACCGGACGCACCGTGAGACTCAGGCGCATTCCAGCATGCCCCATCACCAGGCGCACGCCGTCGCCCACGCGCCCCAGGCGCTCGGCAACAAATGCCGCGACATCTTGCTCGAGTGCGGTATCGTCCATGGTCGATATCACGACGCATCCATGCCCATCAATCGCCAACGCCGAGGCCCCGGCAGCAGCCAGGGCCTCGATCAAGATTTGCAGTTTGGCGTTGCTGTCCATGCCGCGCTCCTGCCTTCCGCACCGCGCCGCCACCGGCGGGCGCACAGTCGAGTGTTTCAAAATTGAACGATATTGCTCACCAAACACTATAGGGCTTACGGCGCAATCTTGCGACTATATGAATTGCCCCGCATCGCCATCCTGGCGGGGCGATAAGAGCTCTTCGGGACTTATAAACCCTATTAACCTGCGGACAAGCCATACCCGCAAGAGCTCCTATCGCTCCACCGCAGGCGTGCGGCCGCCAGTATGTAGCACGCAAATCGGCCGCCTTGCCTACCAGATTCCCAGCACGTGCTGCATTCCCAAGCTCATGCACGCAATGCCAATCCAGCAGCAAAAGCCCAGCGCAATGGGTTTGCCGCCCTTTTTGACCAGCTCGACGATATCGGTATTAAAGCCAATAGCCGCCATGGCCATCACGATAAAGAACTTCGACAGCTCCTTGATGGGCGCCGTGATGGACGCGGGAAGCTGAAACACCGTGGTGACCACACTCGCCAGCACAAAGAACAGCACAAACATGGGGAACGCCCGCTTAAACGAGAAAGTGTTTTTTGCGTCGCCGCCAGCCTTGCGCGCCAGACGCATCTGCCAGCAAGCAAGCGCCAGCGTGATGGGAATGATTGCCAGCGTCCTGGTGAGTTTAACCACCGTGGCGCTCTCAAGTACATTGGCGCCGGGATGCATGCTGTCCCAAGCGCTCGCCGCAGCCGTTACGGACGAAGTGTCGTTGATGGCGGTACCGGCAAACAGGCCAAAGCCCTCGTTGGTCAGGCCGAGCATGCCGCCGAGCGTCGGAAACACGAGCGCCGCGATAACGTTAAACAGGAAGATGACCGAGATGGCCTGGGCGATTTCGCGATCGTCGGCATCGATGACGGGCGCGGTCGCGGCAATGGCGGAACCGCCGCAAATCGACGAACCCACGCCCACGAGCGTCGCAATCTTGCTCGGAACCTTCATGACGCGGCAGAGCACAAAAGCGATGACAAGCGAGGTCGAGATCGTCGCCACGATAATCGGCAGCGACTGGGCGCCCTTGGACAGAATCTGTGCGAGGTTCATGCCAAAGCCAAGCAGGATAACCGCATACTGCAGGATCTTTTTGGATGTATAGGTGACGCCGGCAGCGAGCGGTTCGCGACGATCCTTGGGGAAGGCAAGCGCCAGAACCATGCCGATGAGGATGGCAAATACCGGCCCGCCGACCACCTCGAGCTGCTTTCCGAGCAGCGTTGCGGGGATAGCGATAATCAGGCAGAACAGGACGCCTTTCCAGCGCTCGCGTACGATATTCGCCAGTTGCATATGGGATTCCTTCTTTCTATTTCACGTTTGCGACGGCTTATGATACGGCAACATTGAGCACAGCCCTACGCAAACACAGACTAAGATGCCGCAATAGTTCTTGGGCAACAGCCGAATTACCCACCGCGGAGAGCTGATTCGCGGCATAATTAACAGCTGATATATGAGTGTGATAGAACGGTTGTGAGGCACTATGGAAGAATCGATGCACGTCGGCGAGCAGGAAACGAGCCTGCAGGACCAGTCCTACCACACCATTCGACGCAAAATCGTCTATCTGGACTACAAGCCGGGCGAAAAGCTGGGCGTCAAGCAGCTTTGCGACGACCTGGATATGGGCCGCACCCCTGTGCGCGAGGCGCTGGTGCGTCTGGCGCAAGAGGGCCTGGTGCGCACCGTGCCCCAAAGCGGCACTTATGTCTCGCCCATCAACCTCACTCTTGCCGAGAGTGCCTGCTACATTCGCGAGCACCTGGAAAAGCAGGTGATTGTGGAGTGCTGCGCCCGTGCCACCTCGGCAGGCATCGAGCAGCTCGATCGAGCCATCGCGCTGCAGGAAAAGACCATGGCCGAGGAGGATCGCATCGGCTTCTTTTTAAGCGACAACCTCATGCACCGCATGATCTTTAGCATCGCGTGCCGCAGCACCGTATGGTCGTGGCTCGAAGAGACCAATGCCGACCTGGAGCGCTTCCGCTGGCTGCGCGCCGCCACGCAGAGGCTCGACAATCAGGAGATTGTTAACGAACACAAGCAAATCCGCCGCGCCATCGCCGGCCGCGACCCCATCGAGGCGAGCTTTTTGGTCAGCAAGCACCTGCATATGATGTTCCGCAACCAGACCGAGGTCCTGGACCAATATCCCAAGTACTTCGAGACCAGCAAGCTCCGCTAACCTGCCAAAAAGGGACAGGTTTATTTTGGCAGGTTTTATCTGGGCAAATGCAACAAGGCCCGACTCCGCCACAACGGAGCCGGGCCCTTCTTGTTAGCGCGTTTCGACAACGGAACACCTGATGTCAGTCACCAACAGCGAGCGAGCCGCATTTGCGCCAAGGTGACGTGAAATGAGAGGGCGCTGACC
>CALGKS010000444.1 GCA_937930475.1 uncultured Collinsella sp.
GAAGGCGCTCAAGTCCATCCTCAAGTCGTTCCGTGAGAACTACGTGCCCGATCGCACCATGCCCATCGCCATTATGACTGCCGATGCCGAGAAGGACGGCGACTGGCTCGAAGCCGCCATCCGCAAGGAGGAGGGCTGTGCCGACGTCACGATCATTCGCAGCTCCGTGGGCCCCACCATCGGCTCGCACGTGGGGCCCGGCATGGTGGCCTGTGCGTTTTGGGGCAAGAACCGCGCCGAGAAAGCCTCGCTTTCCGACCGCATCGCGCGCCGTGTGCGCGGCGAGTAGACAGGCGCTACGACCACGGGCGCCCCGCAGCTCAAGCGCTGGCACCGAGTATTCAACCTGGTAACAACACCCAACCCAAAAGGAAAGGTTTCATGGCAAACAAGCTCTCCGTCGCATTTATCGGCACCGGAATCATGGGTGCCCCCATCGCCGGCCACATCCTGGATGCCGGCTATCCCGTCACGGTCAACAACCGCACCAAGTCCAAGGCTGCCGCGCTTATCGAGCGCGGTGCCGCCTGGGCTGATACGCCGGCCGATGCCGTGGCGAACGCCGATGTCGTCTTTACCATGGTGGGCTATCCCTCCGAGGTCGAGGAACTCTACCTGGCGGGCGACGGCCTGCTCGCGTGCACCAAGCCGGGTGCGGTCTTGATCGACCTCACCACGAGCTCGCCCGAGCTTGCCCGTGACATTGCCGAGGCCGCCCAGGTTTCTGGTCGCATGGCGTTTGACTGCCCCGTCACCGGCGGCGAGTCGGGCGCTATCGCCGGTACGCTCACGGCTATCGTGGGCGCCACCGAGAACGACATTGCCCCGGTTCGCGATATCCTTTCCACCTTTGCGGCCAACATCTGCTGCTTCGATGGCGCCGGCAAGGGCCAGGCTGCCAAGCTCGCCAACCAGGTGTCGCTGGGCGCCTGCATGGTCGGCATGGCAGACGCCATGGCATTTGCCGAGCTGAGCGGCCTTGATCTGGAGAAGACCCGTCAGATGATCCTGGGCGGCACCGGCAAGTCCGGCGCCATGGAGAGCCTGGCGCCCAAGGCGCTCGACGGCGACTACAAGCCCGGCTTTATGGTTGAGCACTTCATTAAGGACCTGCGCCTGGCCCTTGCCTACGCCGATGACCGCGAGCTCGCGCTGCCCGGCGCCGACGTGGCCTTTACGCTCTACGACATGCTCGACGCCATCGGTGGCGCCAAGCTGGGCACCCAGGCCATCACGGTCCTCTATAAGGAGGAGGCCGATGCCATCGCCGCCGGTCTGGACTGGTCGCAGTATCGCCCCGAGGAGCATGGCGCTCACGAGGAAGGTTGCGGTTGCGGCGAGCACGGCGAGGACCATGAGTGCGGTTGTGGCCATCACCACGGCGAGGACCACGAGTGCTGCGGCGGCCACGGCCATGACGACGGCCACGAGTGCTGCTGCGGCCACCATCACGGGGAGTAGCGCCCATGAGCTGGACGTTCGTGGTGCTTGCGCTGGTGCTCTTTCTCTTTGCGATTTACATCGGCTTTCTGTGCGGCCAGTGGGCGTGCGAAAAGCGTGTCATCACCAAGCGCGACTACTGGATTGCCAACTTTGCAGGAGCGGCGGCAGTCGTCCTGCTGACCTGGGTGTTTTCGCTGTTCCCGTTGGTGCAGTTTGCGCCGATCGGCTGGCTCGGCGGCTTTATCGCCGGTCTTAAGATGAGCTTTGGCGAGTCCGTTGGTCCATGGCGCAAGCACGACGAGGTTTTTAACGTCAACAAGGCTCATCGCGCCGCCGCCGACGCGGGCGACGCCGAGGAGCGCCGCCGTGCGCGTCGCAATGGCGCGGCCGACCGACAGCTCATCTCGGTCACCGATGAGAGCAAGGGTGCTGGCAAGCACGCTAAGAAATAGTAAGAAGAGGTAACTATGGCAGAAAACAAAGACGAACAGCTCGCCGACGAGGAGCTGGCACAGCTCCAGCTGGCAGAGGAGAACGAGAACGCCGTCGACCGCCTGGTCCAGGAGCTCGGCTGCCCCACGCGCCGCATCCGCCAGTTTGCCGCCCGCGTGCTGCACCTGCTTGCCGAGCGCGATCCGCAGCGCGTCGTGCCCTGCGTGCCCGCGTTGATCGAGGCGCTCGACCGCCCCGAGGCGCAGACCCGCTGGGAGGCCCTCGATGCCCTGACGGCGCTCGCCACCACCTGCCCCGAGCAGCTGGGCGATGCCTTTGAGGGCGCCGAGACTGCACTGTTCGACGAGATCTCCTCCACGCTGCGCTATGCCGCCTTCCGCCTGCTGTGCGTGTGGGGTGCCACGAGTGTCGAGCGTTCGCGCGAGGCTTGGCCCATCCTGGACGAGGCCATCCAGTGCTACCACGGCGACCTTGAGTATCGCGACATGCTCGGTTGCCTGTACGAGTTTTGCCAGGGCGAGATCGACGCCGAGGTTGCCGAGAAGCTTGCGCTGCGCCTTAAGTTCGATGCCGAGAACGGTAAGGGCAGCTATCTCAAGGCCCGTTCGAGCGAGATTTGCGAAATGCTTGTTAAACGTTTTGGCCTGGATCTCTCCAAAAAGAAGAAGCGTGCTAGCGTTAAAAAATCTGACGACGCCGAAGACGAGGAGTAACAGATTATGGCGCACGATGTAGTCCTGATTCCTGGTGACGGTATCGGTCCCGAGATTACGCAGGCTATGCGCCGCGTGGTCGAGGCCACCGGTGTCCAGATTAACTGGAACGTCCAGGAGGCCGGCGCCGGCGTCATGGACGAGTTTGGCACGCCGCTGCCCCAACATGTGCTCGACGCGGTCGCCGAGACCAAGGTCGCCATCAAGGGCCCCATCACCACACCGGTCGGCACGGGTTTCCGCAGCGTCAACGTCGCCCTGCGCAAGCATTTCGACCTGTACGCCTGCGTGCGCCCCTGCCTGTCGCAGCCGGGCGACGGCTCGCGCTTCCGCGACGTCGACCTGGTCATCGTGCGCGAGAACACCGAGGACCTCTACGCCGGCATCGAGTTCGATGAGGGTGCTGCCGAGGTCGAGGAGCTCTCGCAGCTTGTCGAGCGCTCGGGTCAGAAGACCTTCGCCGCGGATTCCGCCATCTCGATCAAGCCGATCTCCATCGCCAAGAGCCGCCGCATTGTGGAGTATGCCTTTGAGTATGCCCGCCGCTGCGGCCGCAAAAAGGTGACGGCCGTGCATAAGGCCAACATCATGAAGGCGACCGACGGCCTGTTCCTGCGCGTGGCGCGCGAGGTGGCCGCCAACTATCCCGATATCGAGTTCAACGACAAGATTGTCGACGCCACCTGCATGGGCCTGGTCCAGAACCCCAACGACTTCGATGTCCTGGTGCTGCCCAACCTGTACGGCGATATCGTGAGCGACTTGTGCGCCGGCCTGGTGGGCGGCTTGGGGATGGCCCCCGGCTCCAACATCGGCGCCGACTGTGCCATCTTTGAGGCAACGCACGGCTCCGCGCCCGATATCGCTGGCCAGGATATCGCTAACCCCACGGCCGAGATTCTGTCTGCGGCTATGATGCTCGATCACCTGGGCGAGAACGACGCGGCCAATCGCATTCGCGCCGCCGTTTCTGCCACGCTCGACGAGGGTGAGCAGGTTACCGGCGACGTTCGTCGTGCCCAGACCGGCTCCGTTGAGGGTGCTGTGGGCACGCAGGCCTTTGCCGATGCCGTTATCGCGCACCTGGCCTAAGGTATGCACGCTGCAAACGCCTAAATAGTACTTAAGTGTTTGCGTATAACCTGAGAATCGATACGCCCGGCGCTCTGTCGGGCGTATTCTATTGCGGACTATGTTTCCTAACAAGGAGTAACTGATATGGGTCTGATTCAAAAGAAGGACGAGAAGGACGAGATCGACGGCATCCAGATCATCGAGCGCGGCGAAGGCCCCGACGGTGACGAGGACGAGAAGATCGATCTGGTCGCCGGTACGTCTGCCGAGCACATTGCTGCCGGCACGACCGCCGAGGAGGAGGACGCCCGCCTGGAGGCTCAGATTGCCGCGGATGCCGCTGACGAGAATCTCATGCCCGAGGAACAGGACGAGGACGACTCCGACGTGGACGACCGCGCATCCAAGCACAAGAAGACTATGATTGCCGCCTTCGTGGTTGCAGTTGTGATCGCTGCGGTGGTCGGCTTCTTTATCGGCAACGGTGGTTTTGGCGGCAAGGGCGTCGGCTCGGCGACCCTCACCGAGGACCAGCTCGATTCGACCGTGGCAAGCTACAGCTACAACGGCAAGAAGAGCGACATCACCGCGCGCGAGGCCATCGAGAGCCAGTACAGCCTCGACACCGTCAAGGATGGCGATGGCAACTACACCGCTCCCTCTGCCGATGTCATTCTGTCCTACGTGCGCAACAAGATTCTGCTCGATGCTGCCGAGGACGAGGGCATCACCGTCTCTTCTAAGGAAATGAAGAAGTACGCCGAGGATTCCATCGGCACCTCCGACTACAAGACCATGGCTACGCAGTATGGTGTGTCCAAGGATCAGGCCAAGCAGATCGTCCGTCAGTCCGCGACGCTGCAGAAGCTCTACAAGAAGAAGGTCGGCGACAGCTCCGCAAGCATGCCGACTGCTCCGACCGAGCCTGCTGACGGCAACGAGGAGACCGCGAGCAAGGACTACGCCGATTACATCATCAAACTTGCAGGCGACGAGTGGGATAGCGAAAAGGGCACCTGGAAGGACGCCGATAGCACCTACGCTAAGGCCTTCGCTGACGATGCCTTTACGGCCGATAGCGCTACCTATAAGCAGGCCATGACCGCCTATTACACCGCCTATCAGCAGTATTCCTCGCAGGCTTCGAGCGCCAGCTCCAAGTGGACCGAGTACGCCAACGGCCTCTACGCCAAGGCCAATATCAGCATCTACGGCCTGTTTGCGTAAAGATTGCCTGAGCCTTCGAGTACGAAGCCGAAATATCTGATGAAGCCCCCTAGAACTGACATCGTTCTAGGGGGCTTTTTGCGTTGCAGGGAAGGGCGGGGAAGAGGGTGGTAGGGGAGAGGTTATATACAAATTCTTGGAGACTTTATTCATGTAAAGTGAAAACGATTTCGGCCAAACTGGTAGTAACAATGTGGTACCACTGTTCATCTGGTAGTAACCACTTTTGAGATGAAATCGAATGGAAATTGCTAAGAATTAGTTTGGTAATGAAAGAAACGCAGCACATCTACCTGCGTAAATTACCGTTTACGGGCCAAAAATAACCGTTTGGCAACGATATAGTAATTTGAACGAAATGTGGTGGACGTTTGAATTGAGTGTGTGCTACCGTACATACCAGCAACCCGAGAAAAGGGACTGGGTTGTCTAAGTTTGCGCACTAATGCCGGCAAGCGGAGAAGCCGGTATGCACAAGGCGCGGACATGGAACTCGTTGGTGAACAACGAAAGAAAGGTTGGAGGAGATACCATATGATGAAGTACCTCCAGAAGCTCGGCAAAGCGCTGATGCTTCCCGTCGCGGCGCTTCCCGTCGCAGGTATTCTTATGGGCGTGGGCTACCTGCTCGCTCCCGCAGTCATGGGTGCTGCCGGTGACACTACCGGTTTTGCCTATACCGCCGGCTTCCTGCTCATCAAGGCAGGCGGCGCTCTTATCGATAACATGGCCTGGCTGTTCGCAGTCGGCGCCGCTGTCGGCCTTGCCGACGATCACGATGGCACCGCTGGCCTCGCTGGCCTCGTCGCCTTCCTGATGATCCAGCAGCTCCTGAACCCCGCTGTTGTTGGTACCATTCGTGGTATGGACGCCGATGCTCAGACCGCTTGGCTTGCCACGACCGAGGGCATCGCGTTCTCCAAGATCGCTGGTAACTCCTTCATCGGCATCCTGGCCGCCATCATCGGTGGCACTTGCTACAACAAGTTCAAGGACACCCGTCTTCCCGACTGGCTGGCCTTCTTCTCCGGCAAGCGTTGCGTCGCCATCATGACCGCCGTCATCTGCATCGTCGTCTCCGTCGTCCTGCTCTTTGCTTGGCCCCTCATCTTCGGTGCGCTCGTCGCTCTGGGCGAGGGTATCGCTGCTATGGGTGGCATCGGCGCTGGCATCTACGCCTTCCTCAACCGCCTGCTCATCCCGACCGGTCTGCACCACGCACTCAACAACGTGTTCTGGTTCGACACCATCGGCCTTGGCGACCTGACCCACTTCTGGGCTGGCGAGACCTCCGCTGACGTCAAGTGGAGCCTCGGTATGTACATGTCCGGCTTCTTCCCCTGCATGATGTTCGGTATCCCGGGCGCTGCCCTGGCTATGGTTCAGACCGCTAAGAACAAGAAGGCTGCTATCGGCCTGGTTGTCTCCGCTGCTATCTGCGCCTTCGTCTGCGGCGTCACCGAGCCCTTCGAGTTCGGCTTCATGTTCCTGTGCTTCCCGCTCTACGTCGTGTACGCTGCTCTGTACGGCATCTTCCTGTCTCTTATACACATCTGACGCTGCCGACGATCTACTCTGTGTAGAT
>CALGKS010000445.1 GCA_937930475.1 uncultured Collinsella sp.
TCCTTCTCCCACTGTTTCTTTTTTTCTGGGTCTTTGTACGGCATAAAAATACCTCCCGTGTTTTTGGGAGGTAACGTCTCGAAATCCTGCATCCTGCACGTATAATTGCAGGTGGTCTGATGACGAGTTGCTACCTCGTTGTCTTAGTGGTTAAAGGGGGCCTAATCCCTTCAACCAGCCACCATCGTAAACCCACCCGCCCGTCTTAACGGCGGGCGGGTTTCTTTTTTGCCTTTTTACGCTATGGCCATGAGACCGTCGGCGAGGATTCCGCGGGCATACGCGCCTGTCGACTTGCCCTCGGCCTTCGCTTCCTTCTCAAGCGCCCGCTTCATGGCGGCGGGAACCTTGAGGGACAGCGTTACCGTCTCGGGCGCTGCTTTCGGGAGTTTCCCCTCGACGATTTCGCCCACATTCACCCATCCGCTTGGCCACTCGTCGCGTTCGAGAGCGCTTTCCCAATCGGCAATCATCTCATCGGTAACGACCTTGCCGTTCTCGGCAACGATTCCGTTCATGTCTACCTCCATCCCAGCTCACGCTTGAACTTCTTCGTCGGCGGCACCATCGCGTGGAACACGCACCAAGCGCCGTCGATATCCATGAATCCAATCAGCTCGGCAAATCTACCGTCGGGAAGCGAGCCGACCGAAATCCAGAGCGGCGGGTCATCCGTGCCGTTTCGCTGACGGCATCTAATCGGGTTCTCCCACGCATACGCAACTTCCTCGCTGGTAAGCCCGTGCTTGAGGGCGTTCCCGTGCACTCTGACCACTGCCGTTCTCCTTTCTTTCCTAATAAGTATACCAAAGTGGTATACCGAATTAAATAGCATCTCCGCCGCGAGCACCAAAGCTGCGAGCGCCACCAGAGCGCTCAAGCTTCCTGCTTGCCGCCCTACTGTCATCGACCTCATCGAACAGAGACCACTCGCCCATCTCCCTTGCCAGCCTATCCATCTCCCCGACCTTTTTCTTGGCACCGTCAACGAGCACCTTCTCCGCCCTCCTGCCGTCACGAGCGGTCTCAAAAGCGCGCCCCGCAGCGAGAGCGGCCTTGCAGATCGGATTCTCCGCGAACTCGGCGAGCTTGGCCTTGAAGCTCCCGAGGAAGCCCCTCACCGACAGGCACTCGGCAATCTGCGCCAGCTCGACCTTGATTCTCTCGAACCTCGCGGCGAAGCCCTCGACCTGCACCCTGCACTCGGCGAGCTGCGCCCTCGCCGACTCAAGCTCGTCGTTGGCGGCTGCGAGCTGCGCCCTCGCCGACTCAAGCCGCTCGACCTTCCCGTCGAGCTCGGCCTGAACGCGGCGGCTCTCGGCCTTGTATTCGGCCACGGACTTGTGGCGGCGCACCGGTTCCCCGTCCCCGCGCTTCTCGCCCCTAGAAAGGCCGTACAACGCCCCTACGCGACCGTGAAACCTGTCCTGCATCGCCCCCAGCGCGGCCTTGTCCGGGAAGAACCCCTTCCACGAGAGCTTCCCGTCCCTCAGCGGCACGAACCCGAAGTGTGCGTGCGGGGTCTCCTCGTCCATGTGCACCGTGAAATGCACCATGTTCGACTCCCCGAACTCCTCGCGGCAGAACTCGAACGCGGAATCGAAGAACCCCCTAACCTCCTCGTCGCTCGCGCCCTCGAAGAACTCGGGACTCGCCGTCACGATGCCCTCGACGAGCTTCACCGCGTCCTTGCGCACCTTTCGCGTGCCCGAGTACCCCGCGTCAATCCTCGCCTGAACCTCGCCCTCGTAGTCGGCGTGCTGGCACATCTCGCGGTTCATCCGGGTTCGGGTCGGGTCGATATCCGGGTTCGTGTGCTTTCCCGGCTCGCGGTCGTTGTGGTACTGCATGGCGCCTATCTCGGCACCCTTGCACTTCTGGACTCGGAGGATTGCGTACTGCTTACCCATCGGCGGCGGCACCTCCCTGCTTTTGGAACAAAAGGGTAACGCACTCCCCTTTTGCCTACGGAAAAGGGGGCGCGCCGACAGTGTAGCACTGTCGGTTCTCCGCGACTTAGGGTCGCTCCGCGCCTACGGCTTGGCGGCACGCGGCGGCGCGTGCATGGAGGGGTTTCACCCCTCCAAACCACCCCATCGGGTCGGGGGTCGGGGGTCGGCACCCCCCTGCGCGGGGGTCGCAGAAAGCCCCGCGCAGACAATCCCCAAATCTCCCGTCCTTGAGACATAGGCAAGGAAAGGGTCGATGGAGCGGAGCGTCCATCGACCCTTGTTCAAGTCTGGTCTTCGGTTTTGGCCGTCGCGTCAATTCCGCAATCCGTGAACGAGGGTTCCGAGATCCGCGTTCGCGGAACTCTCCACCCCCGTGGTCACGCATTGCTGCATTGACCCGACTACTCTCACACAATCGTCTCGCCGCTGTTGTCGCGACGTTTTTCGTAGTCGAGTTTCGCGGCCTGCTGGATGGCGTTGCGTCGCCGCTCGATGAAGTTCCCGATTGCCCACGCGCACTTGAGGTCGAGGGCACGGCTCCACATGTCGTTGTTCTCATCGCACCAAAGTTGGAACTCGTAGAACTCCGCCACGTTGTTCTCGATGATGTATCGGCGCATCTCCTTCATCATCGCGTGCAAGTCCTCAAGCTCGTTGCACCAGTCGTGCCAGTTCGCACCGCCGAACTCGAGAACGTCGCGCCAGTCGTATTGAACCTTGTCCGAGCACTTCTCGTGCGTCAGGTATAAGGCCATGCTCGCCTTGCTCTTCGCGTACTTAATCGAATGGGTGTGCAGAAATGCGAAGTCCTCTTTGACCGTGTCGTAGTCAACAGGCTGCGGGTACTCGACGAGACCGTGATAGTGCGCGACCTTGACCTCACCCTCGATGTGGTCTGGGTTCCTGCGCTCATCCGCCGCCGTCCACACATCCCTGTCGTGAAGCGGAGAGACAAGGAACGGCAACCCGAGTTCGTCGCACTCATCACGCCAGCCTATCTCTGCCGTGTCGGGATAGAAGATGAACATCCAAACCTTGTGGCGCTTCCCAGCCCCACGGTTCTCCTTCTCCCACTGTTTCTTTTTTTCTGGGTCTTTGTACGGCATAAAAATACCTC
>CALGKS010000446.1 GCA_937930475.1 uncultured Collinsella sp.
CGCTCTCTGGAGGCCGGCGCCGCCCAGGCTGCTGCCGGCGCCGCCGTGCCCACCATCTCGCGTGGACGCGTGACTTTTGTGGACGCCGCCCTGCCGCAGGGCGTGGTGGTGCCCGACGCCAATCTGGCCGTGTTCTCGATCGCCGACCTCAACGCGCGCAGGGACGCCACCCGCGCGCGCAGCCGCCGCAAGGTTGACATTACGCAGATCACCTTCCCGTTTAAGCCGGGCGATTACGTGGTGCACGCCACCCACGGCATCGCGCTCTTTAGCGAGATCGCGCGCCAGGAAGTGGGCGGCAAGGAGCGCGACTACTTTTTGCTGGAATACGCCGACGGCGACAAGCTCTACGTGCCGCTCGAGCAGGTCGACCGCATCACTCGCTACGTCGGTCCCGACGGCGACAAGCCGCGCCTGACCAGGCTCAACACCGCCGACTGGACGCGTGCCACCAACAAGGCGCGCAAGAATGCCAAAAAGCTGGCGTTTGACCTGGTCGACCTGTATACGCGCCGTTCGTCGATCACCGGCATCGCCTGCCCGCCCGATACGCCCGAGCAGATCGAGATGGAAGAGAGCTTCCCCTACGACGAGACGCGCGACCAGCTGGAGGCCATCGCCGACATCAAGGCCGACATGGAGGCGCCCAAGCCCATGGACCGTCTGCTGTGCGGCGACGTGGGCTTTGGCAAAACCGAGGTCGCCCTGCGTGCGGCGTTTAAGTGCGTGGATTCCGGCCGTCAGGTCATGGTGCTCTGTCCCACGACCATTTTGGCCCAGCAGCACTACGAGACATTCTTTGAGCGCTTTGCCCCGTTTGGTCTTGAGGTCGAGGTGCTCAGCCGCTTCCGCACGCCGGCGCAGCAAAAGCGCGCGCTCAAGGCGTTTGCCGAGGGCACGATTGACGTGCTCATCGGTACGCACCGTCTGCTTTCGGCCGATGTGAACCCCAAGAACCTGGGCCTGGTGATCATCGACGAGGAGCAGCGCTTTGGCGTGCAGCACAAGGAGCAGCTCAAAAACCTGCGCGAGCAGATTGACGTGCTCACGCTTTCGGCAACGCCCATCCCGCGCACCATGCAGATGGCCACGAGCGGTGTGCGCGACATGAGTCTGATCACCACGCCGCCGACCGGGCGCCGTCCCGTGATCGTGCACGTGGGGGAGTACGATCCCGACGTGGTGAGCGCGGCGATTCGCCTGGAGGTGGGCCGCGGCGGCCAGGTGTACTACGTGTCCAACCGCGTCAAGACCATCGACGACGCCGTGGCCCGCGTGCACGAGGCCGCGCCCGAGGCGCGCGTGGGCGTAGCGCACGGCAAGATGAGCCCGCGCGAGGTCGAAGACGTGATGATCGAGTTCGCGACCAAGAAGATCGACGTGCTCATCGCCACGACCATCGTGGAGAGCGGAATCGACAACGCGACGGCCAACACGCTCATTATCGAGGACTCGCAGCGCTTGGGTCTGGCGCAGCTCTACCAGCTCAAGGGCCGCGTGGGCCGTTCAGCCACGCAGGCCTATGCGTACTTTATGTTCCCCGGCGAGCTGCCGCTGACCGAGGAGGCCACGGCGCGCTTGACCGCGCTTTCCGAATTCCAGGACCTGGGCAGC
>CALGKS010000447.1 GCA_937930475.1 uncultured Collinsella sp.
GCAGCCGCCGATCGACCTGACCGCGATTGCCCGCGCCACGCCCGGTGCCTCGGGTGCCGATCTGGCCAACATCATCAACGAGGGCGCGCTGCGTGCCGTCCGCGAGGGTCGCAAGCGCGCCACGCAGGACGATTTTGAGGAGTCGGTGGAGGTCGTCATCGCCGGTCAGCAGCGCAAGTCCACGGTGCTGTCCGACCACGAGAAGCAGGTCGTTTCTTATCACGAGATCGGCCATGCCATCGTTGCCGCCCGCCAGAAGGGTTCCGCGCCGGTCACGAAGATCACCATCGTGCCGCGCACGAGCGGTGCCCTGGGCTACACCATGCAGGTCGAGGAGGACGAGCGCTTCCTGACCACGCGCCAGGAGGTCCTGGACAAGCTCGCCGTCTATTGCGGTGGCCGTGCAGCCGAGGAGCTCATCTTTGGCGAGATGACGACCGGCGCCGCCAACGATATCGAGCAGGCCACCAAGCTCGCCCGTAACATGGTGACGCGCTTTGGTATGTCCGATGAGTTTGGCATGATGGCGCTCGGTACCGTTCAGAATGCGTACCTCAACCAGGACACGTCGCTCACCTGCGCCCCCGGTACGGCCGAGCGCGTGGACGCGATTGTCGCCAAACTGATCGAGGATGCGCACGACCGCGCTCTGCAGATCCTGAAGGAGAACAAGTTTAAGCTCCACGAGCTGGCTCGTTATCTGTACAAGAAGGAGACGATCACGGGCGAGGAGTTTATGAATCTCCTCACGCGCGAGAATCCGCTGATGCCAAAGCAGCAGTAAGGCTGGTTGCACAGCGTCGAACGCCCCATTTGAGTGCCTATCTCAAATGGGGCGTTCTGCTCTAGGTAGATTTTTGGGAGGTTGGGGAATGAAGATCGTGGTAAGTGCCTGCTTGATGGGCGAGAGCTGCAAGTATAACGGGCTCGACAACTATCATCGCGCGTTGGTCGAGGCCTGCGAGCGTACGGGGACCGAGGTCCTGTTGGTATGCCCCGAGGTCTTTGGTGGCTTGCCCACACCGCGCAAGCCGTCGGAGATCGTGGACGGTGAGGTTCGCACCTGCGAGGGCATCTCGGTCGATCGCGAGTTTCGCCTAGGCGCCCAGCGCGCGCTCGATATGTGTGAGCAAGCGGGCGGGCCGTCCGAGATCGTCGCGTGCATCCTGCAGGATCGTAGTCCTTCGTGCGGTGCGGGTCGCGTCTACGATGGTACCTTTAGTGGCACGCTCACCGCGGGGAACGGTGTTTTTGTCGACCTGCTGCTCCGCCACGGCTACCGCGTGATCCCGGCAAGCGAGTTCGACCCCAGCATGTTGGAACATTGTCCACAGCACTCGAATCCAACACTTCCTCACGGGTGACCGTTTTGGCATCATCCGTGAAGTTGATATTGAGTACGACCAGGTCATCAAAGACGTAGACCGAGTTGACAGGTGCCGTACCCAGGCAGTCCCTCCCCGCGGTCCTCGCGCAGGAACGCGTACACGGTCCTCCCGTCTCTTGCGCCCCTCCTGACCCAAACCCTGCTAGGAACGAGTGCAGCAAACTGGATTTTTAAATTAGTCTTTGCAAATAACCTTTGAACCTTCACCATCAATTACAATTCCCTGA
>CALGKS010000448.1 GCA_937930475.1 uncultured Collinsella sp.
GATTGGAACCGCTCTGATTGGAAAGATCTTGATACTCGCGGCGCATCACCAGCAGCCGGTTGAGCAGCTTGCCTCGTACTTTGTCCAGCAACTCCATCTTGTCGCGCGCTGCCTTTACCTCCCTTGCGATGCGCAGCTTTTCCTGCTCTTTTGCAGAGGGCGTAGGGGCAGCTTCCGATACAGGCTCCGGCTCTGGCTCAGGTTCAGGCTCGGGCTCCTGTTCAACGTCGAGCTTCTCCTCGGGTTCAGGCCCCGCGGAAGCCGCTTCATCCATCTCCAAAAACGCGCAGATCCCCGGCTCCGTTGCCGGCCTCGCCTCGAACACCGTGGCAACCGATCCGTCACTCAACATAGCGCTCTGCGAGCAAAGCGACTCGACAAAGCTCGCCATAAACAGGCCGAACCCAGAAATCTGCTGAGCCAGACGCTCGTCGTAGGTAACGTGGATCTCGCCCTCATTGCCTTGACGCACCGAAAGCCAGTCGCCCACGCACATCAGCTGCACCAGTGTAATGGGCGTCAAGTCGCCCTCAAAGAGCAACTGCAGGCGGGGCGAAACATCGTCGCGGGGAACAACCAACTCAGTATGTTTCTCGAGCTCCACGAGCGTGGTGCCGACGTGCTGGCACAAATCGATGTTGCTCGGAACATCATTAAAATGATCGCGCGTATGGCTCAGGAGCCATACGCTTTTGTCCGCGTTGATACGAACGCGCTTAAGAGCATGCGACGACCCGTCCCAGGTAACATCAGAATGCTCCAAAAACAGCCAGCCGTCACAAAACAGCTCCATAACAAAGATGGGAAAGGCTTTCTGCATCGTTACATCTCCTTGGGTTCTTGCGTATCGTCCGCGGCGTCGTGGCCGTTGATCTCGTTCCGCTGTTCCTCATCATCAAAAAGGCCCTTAAACACCAGTTCCAGATCGCGCTCGTCGGTATAGCCGGGCTCCAGCGTGCCACGGTCGATCGAGTCGAGCATGACCTGCTCTTTGTGCTGCAGCCGCTCGTAGATATTGCGGTCGAGCGACCACGGCCCACCATGACGTTCGTACACAGCGCGCAGATAGTGGTACTGCGTGTACTGCTCTTGCGGCAGGCCCAAGCGGTGAATGCGATCCTTGGACTGCAGCAAGTGCACCAGGTTGTAGCTGCACTCAAAATAGACGGCGTCGTGGCACACGCTGTGGAGCGAGACCGACTCGGCCAGTGTGTGCGGGTTGGTGACCAGCACGCTCGTCTCCCCCGCCTTAAACGAATCGATGACGCGGGCACGCGTGGGCATATCGGTCGACCCACTGATAGCGCGGGCCGTAATGCCGAGCTCGCGCAGTTCGTGCACCACATTGCGGATGCTGCGCTTAAAGATGCACCACACGATGACCGACTTGCCCTGGGCTACCAGGGACTCGACCAGATCTAGGCAGCCCGTCATCTTAGCCGTCGGTCGGTCATCCACCTGCAGCCCTTCCAGTGCCTTGCCCGCACCCGTCTGCACCTCGCCGTCAAACAGGTCGGCATAGTCGCCGGCGCTCAGATCTTCGGCCAGCA
>CALGKS010000449.1 GCA_937930475.1 uncultured Collinsella sp.
GGCCTCAAGTTTTGCATGGCGATAATCGGCATCACCGTGGTGTGGGCCCATCGCGCGAACATCAAAAAGCTCATGACCGGTAAGGAGTCCAAGCTCTCGTTTACCAAGCGCGTTACCGAGCCCGACGATAAGTAGGAGAGAGTCATGAATGTTGCGCTGATTGGCTCCGGCTCCTGGGGAACCGCCGTCGCCGGCCTTGCCGCTGCGCGAGCCGCGCGCGTGACCATGTGGGCCCATAGCGAGCAGACGGCCGCGGGCATTAGCGGCGAGCACCGTAATCCCCGCTATCTGGTGGACTATGTGCTGCCGGAAAATGTTGGCGCCACCACGGACCTGGCCCAGGCGCTCGACGGCGCCAAGGCCATCATCTTTGCCGTGCCTTCGACGCACCTGCGCGACGTCTGCCACCAGGCGGCGCCGTTCATCGCGGACGAGACGCCGGTTCTCTGCCTCACCAAGGGTATCGAGCCCGAGTCCGGCCTGCTCATGAGCGAGGTTATTGCCAGCGAGATCGGCAACGAGTCGCGCGTGGCGGCCCTCTCGGGCCCCAACCATGCCGAGGAAATCTGCCGCGGCGGGCTTTCGGCTGCCGTCATCGCCAGTGAAGACCAGCAAGTGGGGGAGACCTTTAAGGAGCTGCTGCTTTCCACGGCCTTCCGCATCTACCTGTCGCAGGACATGACCGGCGTCGAGGTATGCGGCGCCATGAAAAATGTCATCGCCATCGTGTGCGGCATCTCCGCCGGTACCGGCGCGGGCGATAACACGCTCGCCCTCATCATGACGCGCGGTCTGGCCGAGATCAGCCGTCTGGTGCACGCCCGCGGCGGTCAGGCCATGACCTGCATGGGGCTTGCCGGCATGGGCGACCTCATCGCCACCTGCACTTCGGAGCATTCGCGCAACCGCACCTTTGGCTACGAGTTCGCTCATGGCGTGTCGCTCGACGAGTACCAGGCACGCACGCATATGGTAGTCGAGGGTGCCGTCGCGGCCCGCAGCGTCAGCGAGCTTGCCCGTTCACTGGGCGTAGACATTCCGCTCACCTTTGCCGTGGAGCAAACGCTCTACAACGGTGTTACTTTGGATAGGGCGCTCGAGATTCTCACCGACCGCGTCCCCTCTCAAGAGTTCTACGGACTCGCCGACTAGCGCAGAAAGGCTACTACCATGGGTTCCATCAAAATCGCTCCGTCCGTCCTTTCGGCCGACATGGCCAACCTGAAGGGCGAGCTCGACAAGATCGCCGGTGCCGACTACGTGCACTTCGACGTCATGGACGGCCACTTTACCGGTAACCTGACCTTTGGCGTTGACATCCTTAAGGCCGTCAAGCGCTCCACCGACGTACCGGTCGACGCGCACCTGATGGTGTCGAATCCCGACGAGACGGTCGATTGGTACGCCGACGCCGGTGCCGACATGATTACCGTGCACTACGAGGCTTCCACGCATCTGCACCGCACGCTCACCCATCTGCAGCAGCGCGGTGTCAAGGCCGGCGTGGTGCTCAACCCCGCCACCCCCGTGTGCGTACTCGAGAGCATCATCGACGTCGTCGATATGGTGCTGCTGATGAGCGTGAACCCTGGCTTTGGAGGCCAGAGCTTTATCCCCGGTACCATCGCCAAACTTCACGAGCTTACGGCCATGTGCGAGCGCCACGGCGTGTCGCCCCTGATCGAGGTCGATGGCGGTATCTCTTCCAAGAACATCGCCGAGGTCGTCAAGGCCGGCGCCAACGTGCTCGTAGCCGGCTCCGCCGTATTTAAGTCCGAAGATCCCGCCGCCGAGGTTGCACTGCTGCAGAAGCTGGGCAACGAGGCCGCACAGGAGGCATAAACCCTTATGACCGCAGGTCAAAACCGCATACCCGTGAATCTTGACTATGCCGCCTCGACGCCCATGCGCGCCGAGGCGCTCCTTGCGCAGCGCGAGTACGACGACAGCGAGCTTGCCGGCGTCAACCCCAACTCGCTACATTCGCTCGGACGCAAGGCCGCCGCACGCCTGGAAGTTGCCCGTCGCGAGATCGCGCGCAGCTTTGGCGCACGCGTTCGCCCGTCCGAGATCATCCTTACCAACGGCGGTACCGAGGCCAACCAGCTGGCACTGCTCGGTCTTGCCGAGGGCGCTCGTCAACGCGATCGCAAGCGCGATCGCGTCATCGTTTCGGCCATCGAGCACGATTCGATTCTGGACAACCTACCGCTGCTGCGCGCCGCCGGCTTTACCGTCGACCTGGTGCAGCCCTGCCGCGCGGGCTACATTGAGCCTGCCACGCTTGTCGAGCTGCTCGGCGACGACGCGGCACTCGTGAGCATTATGGTCGCCAACAACGAGACCGGCGTGGTGCAGCCCATCCGCGAGCTGGCTGCCGTCGCACATGCCTCCGGCGCCTTGTTTCATACCGATGCCATCCAGGGCTACTTGCATATTCCGCTCGATGTCACCGAGCTGGGCGTCGATGCCATGACCGTTGCCGCGCACAAGATCGGCGGCCCTGTGGCATCCGGCGCGCTCTACCTTAAGAGCCGCACGCCGCTGCGTCCGCGCATCTTTGGCGGTGGACAGGAAGCCGGCCGTCGTGCCGGTACGCAGGATCTGCGCACACAGCTGGCTTTTGCCGCAGCCGCTTCCGTGTTGCTGCCGAATGTGGGCCAGGAGCGTGCGACGCTGCAGGCCCTTTCCGACAAGCTCTACGCCACGCTTACGGCCCATCCTCGCATTCACGCCACGATGGGCGACTACGCGCAGGCCGATCGTCTGCCGGGTATGGTTTCAATCTACGTCGACGGCATGGACTCCGAGGAGCTCATCATCAAGCTCGACGCCGCCGGCTTTGAGGTTTCGGCCGGATCGGCTTGCTCGAGCGGCAGCATGGACCCGAGCCACGTGCTCAGCGCCATGGGCATTGGTCGCGAGCAGGCGCTGGGCGCACTGCGCATCTCATTCGATGATCGCGTGAACTCTGCCGACCTGGACGACTTTGCCCAGACACTGCTTTCGATCGTAGGTGCCGCATGATCGTCTCCGAGCTTGAACGCGCGCTGCTGGCGCGCTATCCCAAGGTAGATGCCGAAGGCTGGGACCACGTCGGCCTGTCCGTTGGAGACCCTGCAGCCGAGATTACCGGCGTTGCCTGCGCGCTCGATGCAACCGAGGCCAACGTGCGCCGCGCCCAGGAGGCCGGTGCCAACGTGCTGCTGACGCATCATCCTATCTATATCAAGGCTCCCGAGGCCTTTTGCCCGGCCGATTCTTCGCGCCCCCAGTGCAGCGCAACGATGTATGAGGCGGCCCGTTGCGGTGTGAGCATTATCTCGCTCCACACCAACTTCGACCGCTCGTACGAGGCACGCGTCTGCCTGAGCGAGCTGCTGGGCGCCGCGCCCGTAAGCTCGCTGGAGCATGTGGACGACCCCGAGGCCTGCGGCCTGGGCGCACTCGCGACCCTCAACGACCCCTGCAGTCTACGCGATCTCGCCGCCCGTGCCGCCACGGCGTTTGGCAGCGACCCACGCGTGTGGGGCGAGGCCGATCACCCATGCCGCACCGTCGCCATTTTGGGCGGCTCCCTCGGCGACTTTGGCGAGCTTGCCATCGCCGCCGGTGCGGATGTCATCGTGACGGGCGAGGCGGGCTATCACGTGGCGCAAGACCTTGCTCTGCGCGGTCTGGGCATCATCCTGCTCGGCCACGACCGCTCCGAGGAGCCGTTCGTGGATATATTGATGAACTCTGCAGTTGACGCCGGGGTTGACCCCCGTCATGCGATTAAAATACTGAACCCTTGCCAATGGTGGACTGTGACAAAAGGAGAGAACTTATGAGCGCCGGCGCTACGCTACTCAAGCTGCAACAGATCGATTTGGAGCTCGCCCGCAACAAGAGCGAACTTGCCAATATGCCGGAGCTCAAGGAGCTCGCCTCAAAGCGCAAGACCTACGTTAAGCTCAAGGCCGAGATGACCAAGCTCTACGCCCAGCGCAAGGACCTGGATATTGAGCTCGACGATCTCAACACCACCGAGATCCAGACCAATAATGCCATCGAGGCCGCCAAGAAGCGCCATGTTGACGGATCTGACTACCGCGAGGTTCAGGACCTGGAGAACGAGCTCGCCACCCTGGCCAAACGCCTGGACAAGATCGAGCACACCCGCAAGGACGTCGTCGTCGCCCATAAGGAGGCACTCGACCGCGAGGCCCGCGCTCAGGCCATCATCGCCAAGTTTGAGGAGGGTGTAAAGGCCGATACTAAGGCCGCCCGCGCCAAGGCTGCCGACCTACAGGCCCAGATTGACGCCGCCACCAAGGAGCGCATCACCCTTGCCGCTACGCTGCCCGCCGATGTGCTCACCGATTACGAGCGTCTGCTCAAGCAGTTCCGCGGCCTGGCTGTCGAGACCATCCAGGGTAATATCCCCACGGTCTGCCACACCGCGCTGCAGGCATCGTCCATGAGCGACCTCAACCACGACGGTAGCGAGATTACGCACTGCCCGTACTGCCACCGCCTGCTGGTGCTCCCGAGCAAGGAAGCTTAAACGATGGCGGCGCCCAACAATTCAATGCAACTTGAGGGAAAAACGATCCTGCTGGGCATTACCGGCGGGATCGCCGCCTATAAGTCGTGCAATATCGTGCGCCTGCTGCAAAAGTGCGGCGCGCGCGTCAAAGTAGTCATGAGCGAGCATGCCACGGAGTTTGTGGGGCCGCTCACCTTCCGCGCACTCACCAATGAGCCGGTCGCGGTGGGC
>CALGKS010000450.1 GCA_937930475.1 uncultured Collinsella sp.
GCCCAAGTATTCCAACCCCACGGGCATCACCTTTGGCGAGGACACCGTGCGCCGCCTGGTCGAGATGCCCACGGCCGCGCCCGATTTCCGCATCTTCTGGGACAACGCCTACTGCGTGCACGACCTGTACGACGAGACCGACGAGCTCGCCAACATCTTCGACCTCGCCCGCGCGGCAGGCACTGAGGACCGCGTGGTGGCCTTCGCCTCGACGTCCAAGATTACCTTCCCGGGCGCCGGCATCGGCTTTATCGGTGCGAGCCCCGCTGTGATCGCCGAGTTCTCTAAGCGTCTGAAGGCCGGCCTGATCAGCGCCGACAAGCTCAACCAGCTGCGTCATGTGCGTTTCCTTCCCACCATCGAGGCGGTCAAGGAGCACATGAAAAAGCATGCCGAGTTCCTGCGCCCCCGCTTTGAGGCCGTCGAGCGCAAGCTTACCGAGGGCCTGGGCGACACGGGTTGTGCCACCTGGACGCATCCCCGCGGCGGTTACTTTGTGAGCTTCGATGGTCCCGAGGGCTCGGCCCAGAAGGTTGCCTCGCTCTGCGCCGACCTGGGCGTTAAGCTTACGCCGGCCGGAGCCACTTGGCCTTATGGCAAGGACCCGCGCGACACCAACATCCGCATCGCGCCGAGCTATCCCACAGTCGAGGACCTGGAAGCCGCGCTCGACGTGTTGGTGCTGGCCGTTAAGCTGGTCGCCGCCGAGCTGGCGCGCGCCGAGCGCGGCTAACGCGCCGACCCTGCATTGTCCGCACTTTCAATACACAAAGGAGCGTATACATGGATTTGGGTATTTCTACCAACCCCACGCCGGAGCTCTACACCATTAAGGTGACCGGCGAGATCGATATCTCTAACGCCGACAGCCTGCGCAACGCCATCGACCTGGCGCTCGAGCAGCCCACCGAGGCCGTTGAGCTCGACTTTGCCCAGGTGAGCTACATCGATTCGACGGGTATTGGCGTGCTCGTGGGCGCCGCGCACCACGCGGTCGACCACGGCAAGCGCTTTAGCTGCGTCAACGTGCAGCCCCCGGTGATGCGCGTGATTCAGCTGCTGGGTGTCGACCAGGAGATTTCGATCACCGCGGCATAAGCTTTGCCCCCAAAGGGGCGTGCCGTTTGGCATATGTTTGTGATGCGCTCGGACGTTTTAGCGTCCGGGCGCTATACTTGACCGAATGAATAGACGAGTTCCGGCCGAATGGCGCGGTGCGGGCTCGACTCACATCGAGCCTTGGAGGTATGTGTGTTTGGTATTGGAGAGGGTGAGCTCGCGATCATCGTGGTCTTCGGCTTTTTGCTGTTTGGCCCGGATAAGCTCCCACAGATGGGCCGCACAATCGGCCGTGCCATCCGTCAGTTCCGCGAGACGCAGGAAAAGATGACGGCCGTTGTTCAGTCCGAGAT
>CALGKS010000451.1 GCA_937930475.1 uncultured Collinsella sp.
AGCCTGAGGGCGCCAACTCCAACTACAAGATCACGTTCAAGGATGGCACCTTTACAATCAGCAAACGCGAGCTCACCGTAACGTGGGACACCACTATTGAGTTCACCTACGACGGCGAGGAGCACTGTCCCCAAGCGAAGCTCCACAACATTGTCGGCGATGACGATCTCTCCGCGTGTGTTGACGGCGCCAAAGTCAAGGCTGGCACCTACACGGCGAAAATCACCGAGCTGACGGGCGACGACGCGGGTAACTACAAGCTTCCCGCCGAAGGCCTGACGTGCGAGTTCTCCATCAAGAAGGCGCCCCAGGGCGCGCCGAAGGTCCAGGCCACGGCCGAGACTGTGAGTGGCAAGTCCGACGGTAAGATCACGGGCGTCGACGCTATGATGGAGTGGCGCGCCAAGGACTCTGGCGAGTATCGGGGCGTGCCCGAAGGCGTGACTGAGATTGCGGGTTGTGCTGTCGGCACGTACGAGGTGCGCTACCGCGCCGATAGCGACCATGATGCCTCCTCCGCCACCGAGGTTACCGTTAATGTCGGCGGCAAGCTCGTCGTGACGCTGCCTGCCAAGCAGGTCGGCTATACGATCACGGCGAGCCCGGACGAGCTTGACTGGCACGGTTCAACCACCCTCACGGTCGGCATCGAGAGCGGCTACTTTACTGACAACGACTCTTACGCCGTCAAGGTCAACAATGCCGTTGTGACGCCCGATGCGCGTGGTGAGTTCACCGTTCAGAACGCCGAGAGCGACCTCGTCGTCACGGTCGAGGGCGTGCGCAAGCACGAGGCCGTGAACGATGAGTGGCTCTCCGACGACAGCACGCATTGGCATAAGTGCGCCTGTGGAGACAAGATCGACGAGGCCAAGCACGACTTTGGGTGGGTCGTCGTCAAGGCCCCCACGGCAACCGAGAAGGGCTCCAAGCAACAGCAGTGCAAGGTCTGCGGTCACAAGCTGGCCGAGGTCGAGATTCCGGCTGCCGCCATCGTTGGCTACTCCGACGAGTACGACGGCGACTATCACACGGTTGATGCGACGAGTCTGCCCAAGGGCGCGACGGCCCAGTACAGCACCGATGGCAAGAACTGGTCCTCTGAGGCCCCCAAGATCAAGGACGTCGGCACACTGACTGTTTCCTATAAGGTAACGATCGACGGCGTGAAGGCCGAGGGTAAGGTGACTCTCGAGGTCAAGCCGTGCGCGATTACGGTCGCCGCCCAGGACGCCTCCAAGACCTACGGTGAGGCCGACCCCGTGTTTGCGTGGGATGTCACTTCTGGCAAACTCGTCGCGGGCGAAACACTTCAGGGCCTCGAGATCGAGCGCGAAGATAACGACAACGTGCGTGATGGCGGCTATGCTCTGCAACTGACGCAGCCTGAGGGCGCGAACCCCAACTACAACATTACGTTCGTTGATGGCGTGTTCACCATCAACCAGCGCGTGCTCACTGTGAAGTGGGGAACTACTGAGTTTGTCTACGACGGCGAGGAGCACTGCCCCGAAGCAACGCTCGGCAACGTCATCGGCAAGGATGACCTTGGCGCGACCGTCGAGGGCTCCCAGGTCGAGGCCGGCGATTCGTACCAGGCGAACCTCACCGCACTGACGGGCAAGGCCGCTGGCAACTACGCGTTGCCGACCGAGGGCCTGACGTGCGAGTTCTCCATCAAGAACGCCGCTCAGGACGCGCCGGCGGTCCAGACTACGGCCGAGACCGTGAGCGGCAAGCGTGACGGCAAGATTACGGGCGTCGACGCGACGATGGAATGGCGCGCCAAGGACGCTGTCAAGTACCAGGCTGTGGGCGAGGGCGTAACCGAGCTCGAGGGCCTTGCCGCCGGCGTGTACGAGGTGCGCTACCAGGCCAAGACCAACTACGACGAGTCTTCTGCCACCGAAGTTACCGTGGCAGCCGGCCGCAAGCTGGTCGTGTCACTGCCGAGCAACCAGGTTGGCTACAAGCTCACCTCGATGGCGACCGAGCTCGATTGGCACGGGACTGCAACGCTCACCATGAGCATCGACAGCGCGTACTTTGCGGGCAAGGACTACGCCGTCAAGGTCAATGGCAAGGCTGTTGAGTTCTCCGCTAAGGGCACCTATGAGCTCAAGGATGTCGAGGGCGACGTGAACGTGACGGTCGAGGGCGTGCTCAAGCACGAGCCCGATGGCTCCGGCTGGGCGCACGACGCCACGAACCACTGGCATGTCTGCCGCTGTGGTGAGGTCATCGACAAGGCCGAACACACCTTTGAGTGGGTCGTCGACAAGCCGGCGACGGTCGAAGCCAAGGGCGAGAAGTATCAAAAGTGCACGGTCTGCGGCGAGAGGGGCAAGTCCGAGGAGATCGCGATTCTGGCACCCGAGATTATCGATGGCAAGGGCCAGACGATGGCGGTCGACGCCGCCAAGGACCTGAGCTTCCGTTCGAACGCGCCGATCAGGTACTTCCAGAAGGTGCTGGTCGACGACAAGGAAGTCGCCGCCGAGAACTACGTCCTCACCGAGGGCTCTACGATCGTGACACTCAAGACGAGCTTCCTGAAGACGCTCGGCGTGGGCGAGCACAGGCTGAGCGTGGTTTCGAGCACGGGCACGGCCCAGACGACCTTTACGGTCGCCGAGGCTGCCAAGCCCACTCCTGGCCAGACCAGCACTGCGACTACCACGACCACGTCTTCCAAGTCCAAGAAGAAGGCTGGCAAGGAGACGTTGCCTCAGTCCGGCGATAGCGCGTACGTCATGGCTGGTGCCGTATTCGCAGCCGGCGCAGCAGCTCTGCTGCTGGCGTGGGCCATGAAGCGCCGCGCGTAGTCGCGTGTCAGTCCCCAGCGGGCCTGGATCGAGCGATCCGGGCCCGTTTTTGGGGCTGCCGGAAACCCAGTGGGCAAAAAAGGCCAAATATGAGTACTGTTACCAGTTTAGTGGCAGCCAAATGGCCCCCAAAATCGGCGCCAGCGGGCAAAAATACATCAATTTCCGTCCTCCAGAGCCACGGTCGGGCTCAAAATAAGGCGATTTTGCCGTTCCGGACCGGAAAATCGCTGACACTAATTTGGTAACAGTACTCATATTTGCCGTTTTTTGCCCACTGCCCCTTGGTCTGGGGCAAAACGGATCGCTCGAACCTTGGGGCGGGTCCATTTTCGACTATCCTCAGCTTGCCAGTCCGAAAATGGACCCGCCCCAAGATTGAATCTTTATTTCAACTTTACACCTAGGTTTACAGCTGTCTTGTCAGCTGTAAACCTAGGTGTCATACTAAAGCCCCAAGATTCGCCAAAAGAGAGGGGCCTTGATGGCACAGAGCGCGAACATGGATGCATCGGAGCTTGCACGCGATATTGCGGCCGGCCTGGCATCGGCAACGACGGCAACGGAGCGCGCGGCACTGGTGCCCGCAGAGCTCGTCGAGGCCATTCAGCAACTAAAAACCCAACGCGACGCGGTGATCCTGGCGCACTACTACGTGGCGCCCGAGGTCCAGGCCGTGGCCGATTACGTCGGCGACAGTTTCTACCTGGCAAAGCTTGCCAAGAGCCTGCCGCAGCAGACCATCGTGTTGTGCGGCGTGGAGTTTATGGGCGAGAGCGCCAAGCTGCTCAATCCCACCAAGACCGTGCTGCTGCCCGAGCCGGGCGCGGATTGCCCCATGGCTCACATGGTCAAGCGCGAGACGGTCGACGAGGCGCGCGCCGAGTACGGCGACGACCTCGCCGTGGTGTGCTACGTCAACTCAACGGTCGAGATTAAAAGCTGGAGCGACGTGTGCGTCACCAGCTCCAACGCCGTCAAGATCGTCTCCGAGTTGCCGCAGCAGCATATCCTGTTCATTCCCGACCAGAATCTGGGCCGTTTCGTGGCCGAACAGGTGCCGCAAAAGCACGTCATCCTCAACAACGGCTACTGCCCGCGCCACCACATCATCACCGTCGAGCAGATCGTCGATGCGACGGAGGCCCATCCCGACGCGCTCGTGCTGGCGCACCCCGAGTGCAAGGCCGATGTCCTTGCCGAGGCCGACTACATCGGCTCCACCGCCGGCATCATCAAGTACGCCGAGGAGTCGGACGCGAGCGAGTTCATCATCGTGACGGTCCGCGGCGTGCTCTACGAGCTCGAGCGCCGCTGCCAGGGCACCGGCAAGAAGTTCTACTTCCCCGCGGTGCAGCCCACCTGCGTCAACATGGATCTCATCACGCTCGAAAAGCTCGTGCGCTGCCTGGAGACGGGCGAGGGCGAGGTGCAGATCGGCGTGTCGGACGATGCCGCCGACCAGGCCAAACTCACGCTCGACCGCATGCTCGAGTGCGCAGCGCGCTAAAACAATGCGACAAAGGGACAGTCCCTTTGTCACATCCAAGGGAGAGGATTCCTGTGGAAACCAAACAATACCCCGATATGGAGTGCGACGTCGTCATTGCCGGCTGCGGCGTGGCGGGCCTGTATGCGGCCCTCAACCTGCCGACGAGCACGCGCGTGATCATGCTCTCCAAGGGCGCCGTCGACGAGTGCGATTCCATGCTCGCGCAGGGCGGTATCTGCGTGCTGCCCGAGGGCTCGGACTACGATGCCTTCTTTGAGGACACCATGCACGCCGGTCACTACGAGAACCGCCGCGAGAGCGTCGACATCATGATCCGCTCGAGCCGTTCGGTCATCAACGACCTGCTGGCGATGGGCGTGGACTTTGAGCGCACGGCCGACGGCAGCCTCGACTTTACCCGCGAGGGCGCGCACAGCCGTCCGCGCATCGCCTTCCATGCCGACATTACGGGCAAGGAGATCACGACCAAACTGCTCCAGGCCGTCCGCAAGCTGGACAACGTGCAGATTCTTGAGCGCGTGGCCATGACCGACATCCTGACCGACGAGCGTGATGGTGCCACGGTGTGCACCGGTGTCGTCGCCGTCCCCGTGGACGAGGACGACTCGGCTCGTCCCGCCGACGAGCTGGCAAATGCCGCTGAGGGCGTGCATGCCGGCGAGCCGTTTGAGATTCACGCCCGCCATACGCTGTGGGCGACGGGTGGCATCGGCGGCGTGTACGACCACTCGACTAACTACCCGCAGCTCACGGGCGACGCCTGCTACATCGCCCAGGAGCACGGCATTACGATGGAGCACCTGGACTACGTGCAGATCCACCCCACGGGCCTGTTCTCGCCGCAGCCGGGCCGCACCTTCCTGATCAGCGAGAGCTGCCGCGGCGAGGGCGCGATTCTGCTCAACGCCGCCGGCGAGCGCTTTACCGACGAGCTGCAGCCGCGCGACGTGGTCGCCGCCGCCATTCGCGAGCAGATGAAGCAAGACGGCACCGAGCACGAGTGGCTGAGCTTTGCCCCCGTCGAGCGCGATGTGGTGACCGGGCACTTTACCAACATCCGCGCGCGCTGCCTGGAGGACGGCCGCGATATCTTGGACGAGCCCATTCCCGTTACGCCCACGCAGCACTACTTTATGGGCGGCGTGTGGGTCGACAAGGACGGCCGCACTTCGATGCCCGAGCTCTACGCTGCCGGCGAGACGGCCTGCAACGGCGTACACGGCAAGAACCGCCTGGCTTCCAACAGTTTGCTCGAGTCCCTGGTCTGGGGTCGCCGTGCCGCTTGGTACATGCGCACCGGCGAGTCGCTTGCCGTGGAGCAGGCCGGCGAGCCCGCGCTCGACGGACGCCACCGCGCCCTGAGCGCCGATACCCTTGCAATCGATGATTTGGCCCGTGCCGCCGGCACGCAGGCCGTGGAGGAGTAGACCA
>CALGKS010000452.1 GCA_937930475.1 uncultured Collinsella sp.
TTTTCGAGTGCACCGATAATCGCGATGGTAGCCATGCCATTCCCCAAACCTATACAAAATTCTCAACCACGGTATGGTACCAGCATTTTGTCTGCCAACGCCAAACGAACACGCTAGGCCAGCGCAGCTCGCGTATCAAACAGGGCCTTTGCAATCGCAGCCGTAACCTCGCTCGAGTGGTCGCTCCACGGCATCGACGTCATGATGCTCATAACATAGGTACGGCTATCGATGTCGATAAGGCCAGCATCGCATGTCGAATAGCAACCATCCTCGCTAATCCAGCCTGCCTTGTTGCGCACCAAAACCTGCTCGTCGGCAATCCCATCACGGATAAATGAGCACGATGATGATGCCAGAAGGCCCGACAGCCATTGCGACGTCTCGGTATCCGTGCTCAGATACTCGCTCATCTCACGCCATAACCTAGCAGAAGTGCGTGGGCAGTAGGTCGGAAAATCACTCATCGGATCGAGTGCGGTATCGTAATCGACGCCAAGACCGACAATCCAATCCTCGTAACCGACACGGTCAAACGCCGCACGCAACGCGATAAACGAATCGTTGTCCGATTTAACGTCCGCGGCTTCGATCAGGTCGCGCACCGTCTGCCAGCCCATGTTGTAGCCGCCATAGGTGCCCAGAGTATCATCGAGCGATACTTGCCCTGTCTCGACCAGAGATTCGCAGACGTAGAGCACATAGAGCGCCTTATAACTACTCGCACCGTAAACCTCGACATCGGCGTTATACGTCACGCCCTTGCCGCTCGATAGGTCGTAGAACACCACGCCCACATCGCCCAATTCCTTGGCCTGATCAAGGGCATCTTGGAGCGCGGCGAGGCTCTCATCCTCCAGGGCGGGGATCTGGTCATCAACCAGTGAGAAGGTCTGCACGGTATCGCCTGAGGGAATATCGTTAAAGTCCGCCTTCGAAAGCCTCGTCTTGAGGCTCGCTGTCGACAGGGTTTGGCTTGCGGTGGCTTTAGATTCAGAGACCTTTTTGTTTTGCATCTGTACCGTTGACGCATCTGAGTGTGCCATTCGCTCCGACGCGTAGGTTTTGGCGGTAATTCCGAGGATAATAACCGCCAACGTCAGCATCCCAATGGCGGCAATCTTCGTCACGCGGATGCAAGCGTCAGCAAGGCCACGCGAAGACGTGCCCTTCGTCTCATATCTGCTGCTATGCTGCGGCACATACTCGTCCCGCGATGCGTTGTTTCGCACGTGGTCTCCTGACTGCTACCGTTCATATACGAGCAGCATAATACCGAGCAGGCATTTCTTTCCAAAGATATTCAGCGGCGTTTAAGGCGTCTTTAAAGAAACCACAAGCGTATTTATCCAAATGGCACGATTCTGTTGCGCATCTCCGCCCAAAACGCAGTTGCGGTGGAATAATTCCTGCTTGGGCGGCATAAGCCGAAAAACAAGAACTATTCCACCGCAACTTGACGGGACTCTTTGGCAATCAACTAGGTGCCCGGGGGCACTCATTTAAGTCTGTCCCCAATGAGTGCCCTTGGGGAGCGAAAATGGCTCGCTAGCCGATAGCGTTTTTGAGTTCCGCGCGGCGCTTTTTCATGCCCGTCATGACGGCGTTGCGCAGCTCGGGCATGCGCGCGGTATCCATCTGGGGCACGCCCTCGAGCTTATAGGGAATCCCCAGCTGCTCGTACTTGACGACACCCATCGTGTGATACGGCAGCATTTCCAGACCGACCACGTTATGCCACGGGGCGATCAGACGACCGAGCTTCTCGCACTCCTCCACCGTATCGGTGATACCCGGCACTACCACGTGGCGAATAACAACCTTAATCTTGCGACGCGCGAGCTCATCACCAAACGCCAGAATGCGTGCGGGATCGCAACCGGTCAGCTTTTTATGCTCGACGGGATCGGCGTGTTTAATGTCGAGCAGCACCATATCGGTCTCGTTGAGTACGGCATCGAACTTCTCGGGATGCGCGGGATCGAACGCATAGCCGCAGCTATCCAAGCAGGTATGCACGCGACCATCAGGGTTATTGTGCATGGCGCGGAACAGGTCGGCTAAAAACGCGGGCTGCAGGAGCGGCTCGCCGCCGGACACCGTAATACCGCCGCTGCGGTAAAACTCATGGTTGCTCTGGAACTCGTCCATCAGGTGCTCGACGGTCACCATGGTGCCGCCGTTAACCGACCAGGTGTCGGGGTTGTGGCAATACGCACAGCGCATGGGGCAGCCCTGAACAAACACCACAAAGCGAATGCCGGGACCGTCGACCGTACCCATCGTTTCAATCGAATGTACGCGGCCCAGGGCAAACGCGGAGTCCTCAGGACGAGCGTCCACACCCTCGAGCGTCATCTCAGCCATTCCCGCTACCTTGCCTCTCATTGGTTTTAGCTACATAAATGCCAGAGCCATTCTAGCCCATACGTTTGCGTTTAAACGTCTCGGGCTAGAATGGCACGTTTTAATCTATCCCCCATTACCGTGACGGGAGCCCATGTCGAGATGTGAAGCCGAAGAATGCTCGCCTACAGCCTTTACGCCTTGAGTGTGAGCACCGCGCCAAAGGCGGTCGGGCCGCAATGGCTCGAGATCACGCCGCCGACCTGAGTCCAGGTAACGTCCTTAAAGCCCAGGTCGTGCGCATAGACTTCCATGTCGTCGCGCAGCTCCTCGGAAAGGCCTACCGAATACGCCAGGCCAATGTGCGAGTAGTCAATCTCGCCCTTCGCAACCATGTGGTCAATAAAGGCACGGGCGCATTTGAGCATAGAGCCGCGGAACTTCTTGGTCGCCACAAACTTACCGCCCGTCACCTCAATGCAGGGCTTAATCTTGAGCAGGTGGGCGCCAAGGAACGCGACGTTGGACAGACGACCGCCCGCCTTAAGAAAGGCCAGGTCGGTAGGAACAAAGCCCAGCAGCACGCGGTCCATGACGGAGTTCGTAAATGCAAAGATCTCGTCGACGGTGGCGTCGGGGTGAGCCTCGATGTATTTGGCGGTCTCGACGGCAACGAGCGACTGGCCCACCGAGACAAAACGCGTATCCATGGAGAATACGTAGTCGCGGCCCTTAGCCGCAATCTTGGAGGACTGATGCGAGCAAGTCGTGACTTCGGAGTACGCAAGATGCAGAATGGTCGCATCGGGCTGCTCGGCATGGATACGGTCATATACGTGCGCAAAATCTGCAGGCGCGCAGCCGCTGGTCTTGGGCATTACGCCAAACTCGTTGCAGCGCGAGTAAATCTCGAGTGGATCGATGGAGCCGTCCTCGACGGTCTCGTCACCAATCGTGACATGCATGGGCACGCGCACGATGCCGTAGCGCTCGCAGAGCTCCGGCGTCACATCCGACCCAGACTCAACCACGATTACGTACTTGCCCATTATTATCACGACCCATCTCGACATTGGCTTTTCAATACATGGCACGCGCCGCCGCACTGTTGCACAACGGCGTCCAAGCGCCAAAGAGACGCCGCCCCTTGCGCACAACAAAGGACAGCGTCTCCCTGGAAAACTCCGTGCTAACCTGAGATTCTACACGGTTTATTACTAAGTGTTACTTACTCCGCAAACGGTCGCTATACGCGATAAACGGTAGTTGGCCGCGGCAACTGCGATTCATTTCGCCCAGCAAGTCCAATCGTGCCCCATGCACGGTTAATGCACGAGGCGGTAGAAATTCATCGATGCCGCACCCTCGGCATGCAACCCCATCGCCGAAACCGCCGGCGAATAGGTACGGCTCGTAAGTGCCGCCTCGCCGCCATTTGCAAAAATCTCGACAATCGTAGTGTCCGAAAGCACGCGCAGGTCGCGAAGCTCGCTGAGCTCGATCGACCTCTGGTCGCGCCCATAGCCTTCGTCACCCATGTCGAGGGTAAGCATCCCGCCTGCATAGCGCACAAAGACACCCTTGCGGATTTCGAGCTCGACCATCTTGGTGCCCTCACAGGAAACCACAAGATCAAACAGGCGGCCCGGCTCCTCAACGGTTTCACCGCCTGTCGCGCGAACGCAGTCGCCGCGCATCCTCTCAATCTCGTGCGCCGGCTGCTGGCAGAGCTTACCATCGCGCATGCTCAGCTCTCGCGGCACCGTCAACGCGCACTGCCACCCGCGCGCCACCGTCGGGTTTTCCGCCGTCGCATCGGGGCAACCCGACCATCCGATCATCAAACGCCGGCCTGCAGCATCCTCAAAGGACTGCGGAGCATAGAAATCAAAACCGGCATCGACCATCGGGGGCATGCCCTGCCCGACGATTTTAAAGCTCGGCGCCTCCCAATCGGCCTCGATGGGGAACCACACGCACTGATGCGGATTGCGGTAACGCCAACCATCGGCAGGCACACCCTGCGGACAGCAAACGAGAATAAGCTCGCCATCGAGCTCAAACAGATCGGGGCACTCCCACATAAAGCCAAACTTCTCGCCCAACTCAATGCGCGTCGCATAGCTCCAGTCCTCTAGATTGCGCGAGGTATAGACAAGCACGCAGCCACGGTCGTCTTTCGTACGAGCGCCCAGAACCATGTAGTAGATACCATCGTGCTCAAGGATCTTGGGGTCGCGCACGTGCGTACCGATATCGTCGGGGTAATCGACCGGTCCAACAGCTATGCGCTTCTCGCCCAATTCGTCGGGGTTCTCCGCAACCATATGAATCTGGTTTTGCTCACGACCCGTCAACACGTAGTCGTAATCATCGCGATCAAAATGCTTGACGTTGCCGGTATAGAAGTAGTGAATCTTGCCATCACGTACAAAGGCAGAACCAGAATACGCTCCGTTCGAATCCAAATCGGAATCGGGGAACAGCGCGGGGCCGTGATTCTCGTACGTCACAAAATCCTTTGTCGTCAGATGGTTCCAAAGCACTGGACCGCCATGCGCAGCATCGAACGGATCGTATTGATGATAGATGTGATACGTATCACCAATCTGAACCAAACCGTTGGGGTCGTTGAGCCAGCCAAGCTCAGGCTCCACATGGAACAGGAGCCTATCGGGGTCGGACGCGATGCGACCCGCCGTCTCATCCTGTCCGGCACGCCACCGCTCATAGTCCGCGCGTGTCACCTTGTTTTTTTGATTTAACATCGCCGTTGACTTTCTCGTCTATGGGGAAGGACGCTCGACTCACACGAGTCGAACGCCCTTCCTCAAATGGACTTATCCTCAGATTACACTGAACGGCTCAACTAGAAGCTAACGTCGAAGCCAGCGCCAGCGCCCTCTTCATCGGTGGTCGGCACGCCCTTTGCCTTGTTGTAGGCAAAGATCAAGACGATCGGCACGATAAAGGCGATGAGATTGCCAGCCACATACCACACGAGGGTCTCGGGCGTGACGATGAGCAGGCCAAGCACGCCGGTCAGACCCTGACCGATAGCGCGCACCTCAAAGAGCTTGACGAAGGCACCGCCGCAGCCTGCACCGATGCATGCGCAGATGAACGGAATGATCGAATAGCGCATGTTTGCAGCAAAGATAGCGGGCTCGGAGATTCCGACCAGCGTCGGGATAAAGGATGACATGCAGATGTTGCGCTCTTTGGAGTGCTTCTTGTGAATGAGGTACATACCAATGGCGCCGCCGCCCTGGGCGATGATGGAGACCGACCAGATGGCCTGGATGTAGTTGAAGCCAGTCGTGGCAACAAGGTTTGCCTCGATACCCTGGATGAACTGATGCGTACCGGTAACGACGAGCGGCTGCAGGAACGCGGCGAAGACAAAGGCACCAAAGACGCCCATCCTGTTGTACAGGATATCGATTACGCCGGCGAGGACGTCACCGATCAGGTTACCGAGCGGGCCGAACACGGTGAACAGGGCGACGTTAGCAAGAATCAGGGTAACGGTCGGGACAAAGACGAACGAAACGACCTCGGGGATGTACTTCTGGGCAATCTTTTCGACCTTGGCCATAAACCAGGCGGTCAGAATTGCAGGGAACACGCCGCCCTGGAAAGCAACCATGGGAATGGAGAGCGGACCAAAGTTCCAGTACTCAGCACCCGTCGGGTCCATAACGAACGTATTGCGGTTCATAAGGCTCGGGTGAACCATGACGATACCGACGAGGATGCCCAGGATCGGGTTACCGCCAAAACGCTTGACCGCGCTGTACATAACCAGGACAGGCAGGTAGTCGAACGTGGTGGCGATAATGGCAAAGAAGCTTGCGAGGTTCTTGAGGAACTCGCTGTGATCGGCGAGGCTGCCTTCCATGCCAAAGAGGCCGTTGGCAACGATCAGCGACTTAAGGCCGATGATGATTGCAGCGCCGACGAAGGCGGGAATGATGGGGATAAAGATGTCCGAGAATACCTTGAGGACCGAGAAGAACTTGCCCTTCTTGTCCGCCTCGGCGCCCTTGACCTCGGAAGCACTGATCTCCTTAACGCCCGTCAGAGCCATAAACTCATCGTAAACCTTGTTGACGGTACCGGTACCGAAGATGATCATGAGCTGGCCGCTGTTGTACAGCACGCCCTTGACGCCATCGATGTTCTCGAGCTCGGCCTTGTTGTATTTGCTCGTATCCTTGAGCACCAGACGCAGACGGGTCACGCAATGCGTGGCGCCCTCGATGTTCTCCAGTCCGCCGACGTTGTCGACGACTTGCTGGGACACTGCCTTGTAGTCCATGTTCCTCTCCATTCCTTTTCTAAATCATAAAACGGTTCGTTGCCGCTACAGAGACGCGATCGTTGCGTTTGCGCACTTGAGCGCACCGTCGGTGACGGTAAGCGCCACGCCCTGGCCCTGCTTGTTGCAGAAGCGAGCGTTGAGCGCAACATCATCGACAAAGATGGTCGCGATGTCGTCGTCGACGACCAGACGCACATGGTGAGTGCCCTCGCCCTTAAAGAACAACGGACGCTCGAGGCCCATGTTGTTGACCTGGAACCACGGGTACTGGGGAGCCGGCGTGAACTCGAGCTTGCCCTCGCGCAGGTTGGCGCGGAACTCATAGGCAAGACCGGTCTCGGCGTCCTCGGCGAACTTGACCGAGAAGCCGGCAGCGTTACCGCCGAGCTCAATGTCGGCATCGAGCAAGTAGGTGGAGCCGGCATCCGCGGCGAGCACCTGCTCGACCTTGCCCGACTCGCAGGAAAGCTCAAAGGTCTCGACTGCCTTAGCCTCGCCAAAGGCGCCAAGCATGCTGTCGGGGAGCTTGGTGCCGAGCGTTCCGTCGGCACGCTGAACGATCTCGAGGGGCATAAAGGTGCCACCCCATAGGTAAGAGCTGGGGTCGCCGCCCTCGTCACGCGTAGGAACCCAACCAAAGAGAACGCGACGCTCGCCATCGAATGCGGTGCGAGCGGCGTAGTACGCGCGGCCGTCGAAGGAGTCGTCAGCGGGGGTAATCCAAGGACCGTTGATGGACTTGGACATGCGGTAACGGGTCTTGTTGCCGTCGCTGTACTCGGAAAAGACGAGGTACCACCAGTCGCCCATCTTAAAGAGATCAGGCATCTCAAACATGGTGTACAGGCCCGGGTTCCACCAGTCGCCCTGGAACTCCCAGTTGGTCAGATCCTTGGAGGTGAACTTGACCAGGCGGCCGGTCATCAGACGCTTGTCCTCGCCCACACGCGTGCCGAGGATGAGCATGTACTCTTCGTTCTCCTCATCCCAAAGCACAAAGGGATCGCGCCAGTTGCGGTCATCGTAACCCTCCTGGGGCGGAAGCAGCGTCTCGGCGATGTTCTTCTCCCACTTGACGGCGTCGTCGCTCGTTGCGTGAAGAAGAACCTGCTTCATCAAACGTGCGCGGACCTTATCGCGATTGCAACCAGTGTAGAGCGCATGGTACTTGTCGCCCACCTTAAACACCGTGCCGGCATAAATGTACTGGTCGACTTCCTCGTCGCCGCCACGCTCAAGGCTCTCGCCAAAGTCCTTGTAGTTGACGAAATCCTTGGTCGTAGCGAGTGCCCAGCCAAACGGCTCTCCGAAAGGTTCGGGGTTACGCGTGTCACGCTGATGATAGAGATAGAACGTGCCGTCCTCGCCGTACGGCATGATGTCGCCTACCCAAATTCCCTCAGGCTGGTAATACACCTTGTGCATCCGAGACTTCCTTTCCACGACATACTAACTCGGTACAATGGCAAGATATGTCAATCGTTTTCATATGTCAAACGTTTTCACACCAATACGTCTTTTCGCAGTTCCAGTCGTCGGCAAACGGTTGACATATGCCGGTGAACGGTCATCAGAGGCGTTTGAGGATTTCTTTTGGCACGGGATGAACTACGCGGTTTTGCCCTCAATGAGTTCAACGGGGAGCTTGATATTCGATTCGGGATTATCGCCGTTAATAAGAGCGATGATGGATTGCGCCGCGAGCTCTCCGATGCGATCGATATCTTGACGTACGGTTGTTAAGTCAGGCATAAACGTCATAGTTCGGCGGGCACCATCCGCGCCCACGACCTTAATATCGTCCGGAGCGCTCAAGCCGCGCTGCTTCATCACGTTGAGACAGATGGCCGCCATCGTATCGTCTCCCGCAAAGATGCCGTCAATATCGGGGTTCTCATCGAGGATCTTCGCAACGACCGCGCCCTTTTCGTCGTCGGGCTTAACGAACTCAACCTCACGGACAAGCGCGGACAAACCGGCCTGCTCAACAACATCGAGGTAGGCATCGGTACGCTTATTGGCAGGCATGCGCATGCGGCTATTGCTGCGCAGGCACAGGATACGCCTGCAGCCGTCATCAATCAGACAGCGCGTGGCGAGCTCGCCGATGCCATAGCTGTCACTTGCAATCTGGACAGAGCCCTCGCCAAGATCGCAGTCGATGCCAACCAGGCTCAAGCCCATCTCGGCATATGCCTCGGCACCGATATTGAGGGAGTTGACGATGACGCCGTCGACCATATTGCGGCGGAGCATGTCGATATAGGAACGCTCAAGATCAGGTCGATTGGCGCTGTTGCACAGCAACATCTTAAAGCCGTTTTCCGCTAACGTGCGCTCGACCGCCTGCACAACCTGAGCATGGAACGGGCTGCTCACAAAGGGAACGATCATACCGATAAGATTCAGGCGACCGTTGAGCATGGCACGGGCGATATCGTTGGGCGTATAGTTGATGCGCTCCATCGCGGCATGGACCTTATCACGGGTCTCTTGGCTAATATAGCCGCGATTATTAAGCACGCGAGATACCGTAGTAGGCGAAACCCCCGCCACCGCTGCAACTTCCTTGATGCCAGGCTTAGCAGAATCCTTAGAACGAGCGCCCTCGCGAGCCATAGCACCCTCCCCCATCAACATGTCAAACGTTTACATACGAACAAAGCATACCCCAACAACAGCGGGAAGACGGTAACAGCACAAGTAAGTAAACGACTCATCCAAATAATTAGGAGAGTTCCGCCTAAAGGATGACTACACAGGACCCCCGCCGGGCCGCTTTGGGTTACTTTCCAAAACATTTCCGCAGGACGCAAAGGGCTCCGCCGCGCGAAGCGCGCAGCGGAGCCCTTTGCATGTCCGAGGACGTTTTGG
>CALGKS010000453.1 GCA_937930475.1 uncultured Collinsella sp.
TCTTCGGTGCTTGAGCGTTCTTGGGCTTGGCTGAATGCTTATTTTGCAGGGCAGGTACCTCGGTTTACGCCGCCGTTGCATATGATTGGCACGGCGTTTCAGCGTGAGGTTTGGTTTGAGCTGCTTTCTATCCCGCGTGGCGATGTCGCTACGTATGGCGAAATCGCCCAGCGTGTTGCGGCTCGACATCGTGTGCCGGGAAATGAGGCTCCCGTTGTGTCCCCGCGTGCCGTGGGGGCTGCGGTTGCGCGTAATCCCATTTCGATTATCGTGCCGTGCCATCGCGTGGTTGCCGCTGACGGGTCGCTCAACGGATATGCCGGTGGCCTCGATCGCAAGGAATGGCTGCTTCGGCTTGAGGGCGCGTACGAGGAGTAACGCCAGGGCACTTTGCATAGCCAAGACGCCACAATAGAACGGGACACGCTTTCCGAATAGCGTCTCAAGCGGAAACCGTGTCCCGGAATACAGCCTCAGAGTGGGACGCCGTTTCCGGTTGAGACCACCTACTTGGACATCTTTCTATGCCCGCTCCTGCAGGGCGTAGATCGATTTGTCCATGTTGAACAGATATGCCACAACGCAGACGATGAAGAACGCCGGCAGATTACCGAAACCGAAGACCTCGCAGCCAATGAGGATCGGCGCGAGCAGCGTGTTGGTGGCGCTGCCAAAGACGGCTGCGTAGCCCAGTGCGGCGCAGAGCTCGACGGGCATGCCGAGAATCCCGGCGAGTACGACACCCAGGCTGGCTCCGATGGAGAACAGCGGCGTCACCTCGCCACCCTGATATCCTGCGGCAAGCGTGGCGATGGTGAGTACGAATTTGAGCGCCCAGTCCCAAGGCATGATCGACGCCTCGCCGTTGTCACCCCAGTGCCGCGGATATCAGGTTGGTGCCAAGGCCGCAGTATCGCCCCTGCCACAGCACGAACAGAATCGCCGACAGCGCAAGGCCCATAACGGCAACGCGTATGTAAGGGCTGGGGAGCAGCCGCGCTGCAAGGGTCTTAGCATGGGCAAGGCACCAGGCAAAGGCGCCACCGACCATGCCAAACGCGATACCCAACAACGCCAGCCGTCCAAGACCGGGGAGGTCGAGCGCATACGAGGCGGTAACGGCGACCTCAAACTTCTCGAGCCCCAGAGCGCCGGAGGTCATGCTTGCGGCGAGCGAGGCTGTAAGCGCGGGAAACAGCGCGCGGTATTCCATGCGTCCTGCGACCAGTACTTCGATCGCAAAGATCGCGGCGGCGAGGGGCGTTTGGAAGAGTCCGGCAAAGCCGGCGGCCATGCCGATAAGCAAAAACGTGTTGCCGGGGTCTCGGAAAGGTAGACGTCGGCCGATCCAATGCGAGACGGTGGCGCCGATCTGCACCGCTACGCCCTCGCGTCCCGCACTACCGCCAAAGAGATGCGTCCCCCACGTGCTCAGCATAATGAGCGGCACCAAACGCGGGGAGATGGCGTCCTCGCGTCCGTGGCCTACGTCAAATACTAAGCTCATGCCCCGATCGGTGCCTTTGCCCCAGGTGCGGTAGGCAAATACGATGGCCAGACCCGCGAGGGCGAGAAAGGGAAGGAGCAGTGCGACGTGCGCGTCCCGGAAGGCGCCGATTGCCAGGAGCACACGACCAAAAAGGGCACAGATGGCGCCAACGATGATGCCAATAGGGATTCCGACAGCGCCCATGAGCACGAGACCGCTATAGGTGTTGACCAGGCGTTTGATTCTGCTCGAAGCGCTGCTTTCTGACATTTTGCTTTCCGACACTTGCTCTCTTGATAGAAAAAGAGCTGGAGTTGCGCATCGTTGAGAGGCTTTCCAGCTTTAGCAAAACAAACTTATAAGATGCGACGGGCCGCGTCAAGATAATTACCGGACGGCCCAGGAGGCGGCTGGTTGGCTGGCTTAAAACCTAGCGCGTGAAATGACGCCCCACGCTATTCAGCGCGCTTGATAGGATGACGAACCGCGGTCTTAAGTTTCTCCGGTGCGCATTTGCGTGGATCGGAGAGATAGATTTCGTGATGTAAACGGGTGTCTGAGAAGTCGGGAACATAGCCCAGCTCGGTCGTGTATTCATGCATAGCGTCTACGGTCGCCGGTTCGTTGTCGTAGGGCCCGGTGTGCATGCATTGAACGCAGAGACCCTCGTCAACTTTAAGCAGTTCGACGGCGGAAAAGTCCAGTTTCTTTTTGGTCGTGGCTTCCGCGACTGCCCAGTCAAAGTCATCTCGGGTGACGAAATCAGGCAGGCGGATGCACGAGATAAAGTTGAAATTGTCCTTGCGTACATAATCGATGCCGCTACCGGGGGAGTCTTGCCACCAGAATCCCTCGAGCGGCGGTACCACAAAGTCGAAATAGCCCTCGATATTCCTTGAGCCTTTCTTCGACATCTTGACGGTATAGGCGATGCCGTAAAGCAGCGGCAAGGCGTTTTGATACTCGCCACCTTCGGTATTTGGGTCGCCCTTTCCGCGAACGGCAACGTAGCTCATGGGCGGGACAGTTACGATACTCGGCTTGCTTGCAGGTTTGTAGAGCTCCTTGCATTCCTTCTTAAAGTCGAACGCCATGTTGGCCGCCTTTCTGCGTATTGGCCTGCTTAGATAGTTGAATCATATCATAGAAACGAACAGCTGTTCGAATGATTTGGCTGACAGATTGAGATGCGTGCGTTGTGTTTGGCGGTCGGTCTGACCCCGTCGATGATGTCTCTGCCTCCCCGGCGCCTCATCTATAGCTGCCGTTTCCCCATATAAAACCTGCCAAAATAAACCTGTCCCTTTTTGGTCGGTGCGAAATGGGTAATACTAAAGAGTTATCCGACCAGATGGGAACCGATCGATGGCCTATATCGAATTTAAAGACGTCATCAAAGCATACGGCGAGGGCGATGCCCGCATCCA
>CALGKS010000454.1 GCA_937930475.1 uncultured Collinsella sp.
CCGAAAGCACCGCATGGGTACCAAAGAGCACGTCGAGCTCACCAGATTGGAGCCGAGCATGAATCTGATCACGCTCGGCCGCCGGCGTGGCGCCCGTCAGGAGCGCCCAGGTCATGCCAGCCTGCGAGAGCAAGGGGCCGGTCTTATCGGCATATTGACGCGCCAGCACGCCCGTGGGCGCCATAACGCAGGCCTGAGTGCCGCTATCGGCCGCAACCGCCAACGCGCAGGCGGCAACGGCGGTCTTACCGGTACCGACGTCGCCCAGCAGCAGACGGTTCATCACGCGACCGCCATCGCACATATCATGCAGGATGTCCTGGAATGCAGCCTCCTGCTCATCGCTCAACGAAAACGGCAGGGCCTGTTTAAGCGCAGTCAAATGCTCGCCCGCGGCATGCGCATAAGGCACCACGTCGACCATACCGCCATCGTTGCGCAGACGCAGCGCGAGCTGCAAGCAGAGACACTCCTCGTAGGCAAGACGCCGACGCGCGATGTCGCGCTCGGCCATGCTCGAGGGAAAGTGGATCGAGCGCAGCGCACGGGCATTGCTCATGAGCTTCCGCTTTGCGCGCAGCGGCGCGGGAATGGGATCGAACGGATTGACAGCCACTTCGAGCGCACCGCTCACGATACGGCGCATCCACGCCTGGCTCACGCCGTCACTTACGTAGTGGACCGGCAAAATGGTACCCGCGGCGCGCCCGTCCTCAAGCTTTTCAAAGTGGGGCGAGGCCATCTGCTTAAAACCGTAGGCAAACTCGACCTTGCCCATCACGGCCAGGCGTTCGCCCTGCTTAAGCTGTTGGGCAATCCAAGGCTGACGGAAAAAGGCAACCTGCAGCACGCCCGTCTCGTCCACGAGCGAGACCTCAGTCACCTGCATGCGCGGACGGGGCTGCTTTTGGACAATACGATCGACCGTGGCAATGATGGTACACACGGTACCGATGGGAGCCATCTCAATGGACCAAGAGCGAGTGAAATCCAGGTAGCGATGAGGAATATGGAGAAGGAGGTCCCCCACCGTCCGAATTCCCA
>CALGKS010000455.1 GCA_937930475.1 uncultured Collinsella sp.
GCCCAAACGATGCATCGACTCGCGGGAGTCCGATTCCGATATCGCATCAAGGGCTATCGCAAGCGTCAGGCCGCTTGGCTCAACGCTCTGCGGGCCGGAATCGGCCTTGCACCGGTCTAAACGGCGAATCACCCGTGCGCCGTCAAACAGGGCTGGACAGTTAGTTCAAATACGTATAACTAGACATATTGAATTAGGCTGTTTTGCAGCTATCTCTATACCATTCGCCCTATTTGAAGGCAGGGTAGACTTCAAAACAGCGTCATATGGGCTAACTAAAGCTCCAAAACAACGCATCGGCATTGAATTGAGCAATTCGAGTCCTCAGAACTTATACGTATCTGAACTAGCTGTCCACCTCGGATTTCGACGGCCGTCCAAACGCCCCCAAACAACCTCAATCGCCCTCCATTTGACAGCGGCAGCAGGGTCGCTCACCATAGCAGGCGACAAATCAACGAAAGGACAAACATGGCAGCTGCACAGCCGCTCAAGATTCGCATGGTTGCCGGACTTGGCAACCCTGGCGATGAGTATGCCGAGACCCGCCACAACGCTGGCTTCAAAGCGATCGACGAGCTGGCCCGTCAGGCCGGCGTCACGTACTGGAAAAACCAGGCCGGCGCCGAGGTCGCGCTCATCAACATCAACGACCCCGAGGAAGAGGACGGCAAGCGCCAGATTGTGCTGGTCAAGCCGCAGTCGTACATGAATACCTCGGGCGGCCCCATCTCCAAGCTCTGCCGCGAGTACAAGATCAAGGCCGAGGAGCTGCTCGTAATCCACGACGAGCTCGATATTCCCGCCGGCGACGTGCGTGTTAAGGTGGGCGGCGGCCATGCTGGCCACAACGGCCTGCGCTCCATCATCGACAAGATGGGCAGCCGCGACTTCAGCCGCATCCGCACCGGCATCGGCAACCCTCCCGGCAAGATGGCCGTCGCCGACTACGTGCTTAAGCAGCTGCGCGCCCGCGAAGCCGAGGACTTCCAGGACACCTGCGCCCGCGCCGCAGATGCCGCCGGCCTGGCAATCGTGCACGGCGTGATCTATGCCCGCGACCACGTCAACGGCGCCGCCTCCGCCAACGGCAAGCACTAAAACCTACCATTTAGGGATGTTTATTTTGGCAGGTTTTATCTGCGGAAACGTCACAGTGAGCGCATCGCAATAAACCCTGCGCCGCCATATGCACGCAACGCCCCAAAGGAGGCCGGCCTCATCACAACCCGAGGCCGGCCCCCTTTGCCGTTTTACCCGATAAGACTGACCAAAATAAACCTGCCCCTATTTGGTAGGCCAAAGTGGATAAACCCTGCTCCCAACCGCCGAAGACACACGTAAGTGACATGTTCATGAGGGTATAATTTGCACCGTATGTCTGCACAACGCCTGTGCGCGTACGGTTTTATTCGGGCTACCGTCCATTTCCGTGGAGGCACGGTTCGGCAGCCCTAACAAGAGAGGGGTTCTATGTATAAGATCCTGGAGAAGACGCAGTTCTCGGAGAAGGTGTTCAAGTTCCGCATCGAGGCGCCTGCAATCGCCAAGCATGCGCACGCTGGACAGTTCCTCATGGTTCGCGCCAACGAGACGGGCGAGCGTGTCCCGTTTACCCTGGCCGGCTGGAACGGTGACGAGGGCTGGGTCGAGTTCATCTTCATGGTGATCGGCAAGACCACCGAGATGCTGTCCACCTACGAGGCTGGCGAGTCGCTGCGCGACGTCGTGGGCCCGCTGGGCGTTCCCACCGAGATGGCCGAGGGCCCCTGCGCCGTCATTGGCGGCGGCGTCGGCCTGGCAATTGCCTTCCCGGTCGCCAAGCACCTGGTCGAGACCGGCCACGAGGTGCACGCCATCATGGGCGCCCGCACCAAGGACCTCCTGCTCATGGAGGACCAGTTCCGCGAGCTCCTCGACGAGGACCACATCCATATCACCACTGATGACGGTTCTTACGGCGAGCAGGGCGTTGTCACCGCTCCGCTGGAGCGCCTGCTGCAGGACAAGGCCGTGAGCCAGGTCTTCTGCGTCGGCCCCGTTCCGATGATGAAGTTCTCAACCCTCACCGCCCAGAAGTACGACACCCCCATCACCGCGTCGCTCAACCCCATCATGGTTGACGGCACCGGTATGTGCGGCTGCTGCCGCGTCGAGGTGGGCGGCGTGACCAAGTTCGCTTGCGTCGACGGCCCCGACTTCGATGCCACCCTGGTCGACTGGGATGACCTTCGTGCCCGCCAGGCCGCTTACCGTTCCGAAGAGGGCGAGTCCCTCAAGGCCTATGAGGAAAAGAGCTGCGCATGCCACTAGTTAACGGTCGTTTCGTTGCCGATATGAAGTCGCCCCGCACCCCCGATAACGAGGAGCCGGCTGCCGAGCGCGCCTGCGACTTCCGCCCCGTCGACAAGGGCTTCACCGAGGAGATGGCGCTGGCCGAGGCTGAGCGCTGCCTCAACTGCAAGAAGCCGTTCTGTGTTGAGGGCTGCCCCGTCAACATCAACATCCCCCGCTTTATCGAGCAGATCCGCGAGAAGGACTTCGGCGGCGCTCTCGACACCATCCGCGAGGACTCCATGCTTCCCGCCATCTGCGGCCGCGTCTGCCCGCAGGAGAACCAGTGCGAGGGCAAGTGCATCCGTGGCAAGAAGTCCGAGCCCGTGGCCATCGGCCAGCTCGAGCGCTTCCTGGGTGACCGCCCCGAGCTCGCCTCCACGCCCAAGATGGCTCCCAAGAACGGCAAGAAGGTCGCCGTCGTCGGCTCCGGCCCGTCCGGCATCACCTGCGCCGGCGAGCTCGCCCGTAACGGCTTTGACGTCACCGTCTTCGAGGCCTTCTTCACCGGCGGCGGCGTGCTGGTCTACGGCATCCCCGAGTTCCGTCTGCCCAAGGCAGTCGTCAAGCGCGAGATTGACGGCCTGGAGGACATGGGCGTCAAGTTTGAGTACAACTCCGTCGTGGGCAACATGGCTACGGCCGAGGAGCTGTTCGAGCAGGGCTTCGACGCCATCTACGTGGCGACCGGCGCTGGCCTGCCCAAGTTCCTCAACGTCCCCGGCGAGAACCTGCCCAACGTCTTCTTCGCCAACGAGTACCTCACCCGCGTGAACCTGATGAAGGCCAACAAGTTCCCCGAGTACGACACCCCCACCAAGCACGGCAAGAACGTCGTCGTCTTTGGTGGCGGCAACGTGGCTATGGACGCCGTCCGTACCGCCAAGCGCCTGGGCGCCGAGCACGCCATCATCGCCTACCGCCGTACCGAGGACGAGATGCCCTGCCGTCGCGCCGAGCTGCACCACGCTAAGGCCGAGGGCGTCGAGGTTCTGCCGCTCGTCTCCCCGCTCGAGTTTGTCGCTGGCGAGGACGGCTCCGTGTGCGCCGTCAAGGTCCAGAAGATGGAGCTCGGCGAGCCCGACGAGTCCGGCCGTCGTCGCCCGGTGCCCATCGAGGGCGCCATCGAGGAGATTCCCTGCGATGTCGCGATCTCGGCTATCGGCACCAACGCCAACCCCTTCGCAAAGAAGATCGGCGGCAAGATGGAGCTCAACAAGTGGGGCTACATCGTCGCCGACGAGGAGACCGGCCAGACCACCGATCCCCGCATCTGGGCCGGCGGCGACATCGTCACCGGTGCCGCTACGGTCATTCTGGCGATGGGCGCCGGCAAGAAGGCCGCCGCTTCCATCACCAAGAGCCTGCTGGGCGAGTAATCACCCGCAGCGCTAGCCATCAAACGGCAAAGTCCCCGTCGAGCACACGCCCGGCGGGGACTTTTTCTATGCCGACCACCCGACCACCACGATGGGGACAGGCACCTTTGTGGTGGTTGGGGACTTGCCCGGTCGTTTTGTCTCAATCTGTAACATCTGGAGCCCGTTGAGCCTCGTAGTTGTTACAGATCGAGATATTGCTCCAGCCGACCCCGCTTTGTCTCAATCTGTAACAGTTAGAGGTCAAATTCCCCGCTTGGTGTTACAGATCGAGACATTAGATTGGCGGCCGAACAGTTCATCTCAATCTGTAACACCTGGAGCCCAAATATCAGGCTTGGTGTTACAGATTGAGATCTTGCAAAAGCCGAGGATGGGCGCCGTCGCCAAAACCTAGCGCTTGCGGCGCTTGGTCGCGGCAATGCCGGCAGCGGCGACAGTTGCGCCGGCGATGCCCAGAGCGGCGACCGTCATCGCGGCGGAGTCACCCGTGCTGGCGAGCTCCGTGCCGCCGGTCTTCTTGCCGTTCTCGCCCTTACCCTTGGACTTGTCCGTCGTCACCGTGGTCGTCGTCGAAGTCGAACCGCCCGCAGGAGCCCCGGTACCGCCAGAGCCATCCGCACCGCCACCCTGCTCACCGCTGCCAGGCGTCGGCTTGGGTTCCGGCTTGGGCTCGGGCTCCGGCTTGGGCTCAGGCGCCGCCTCATCGGTCACCGTAATCGTAATGTTCAGACGCTCGGAATACTCGCTGTACGACATGCCAGGGCGCTGTGCCGCAATGCGCACATACATGTTGCTATCGAGTGCAATGGGCTCGGTGTACTTTACACGGCCTTCGTCACGGCAGGGGCAGGTGTCGTTGGTGGTGTACCAAATAGTCGAACCGTCCTCGGCCGAAAGCTCCAGCTTGGTACCCTTGGGCACCGTGATGTAGTTCTCCTTGGGCGACCATGCACCAAACGTCGTCGCACCAATCGTCGCCACCGGTCGCGCCGGTCGCACCGCCTCGGCAGACACGCGAACGTCAACCTGCTTGGACAGCGCCGTGCCGTCCACCGCCGCCGCCAACGTCGTCAAACCGGGCAGAGCACCATGCAGCACAAACGTCGCCGCTCCGTCCTCGCCCGTCACGGCCTGGGTGGCATCGACAGAGCAGATAGCCGAGGACTCCAGCCCAACATTAACCTTGGCACCCGCAAACGGCTTGCCCGCCTTATCGGTCACGTGCGCCACCAGCTCAAAGTCACTGCCCTCAAGCATGGTCACGGCCTGCTCCACGTTGAGCTTGAGCTTGTCGGCACGAACGCCCACGACAAGCTCGCCACTTGCCCAGCGCGCCATGGCCGTGCCGGCGTAGTTGCGAGCACCGTCGAGCTCAAACGCCACCGTCGAGCCCGCCTCACGCGCATCGGCATAGCGAATACGCAGCACGCGCGACAGCGGCTTGCCATTGGGATCGTCCTGTTTGTCGAGCCACGTATACGTCACGTCGCCCAGCCCCTGCGCATCCAGCGCGGCCAGGGCATCGTCGCTCGCATCCATATACTGCGCAAACTCAACCTCGATGCAATCGGTATAGGCATGGGCCGAGGCCACCTCGGGCGCCGCCGTCGACACCAAGCCAATGTTCACCTCAGTCTGAATCGGCGGCACGCGCAACCAGGCCGAACGCGCCTCCTCATACCCGTCCTTGGTCACGCGCACCTGATACCAGCCGGTCGGCGTATTCCAGTTGTATGCACCGTCCGCACCCGTTGCAAGCGGATTGTCCTGCTCATACTCCTCGGCATCCCAACGCACTGCATTGGTACCGGCCGCATCCTCGGCGCTCCACAGCTCAACCGTCGCGCCTTCAACCGTATTGGACAGCAGGCCCTCGTACACCACGCCCGCAGGGTCGGGTGCTGCCTTGGCAGCCACATTGCGATAACGCGCCTCGAAAATCGACTGCATCTTCTCGTCCGAGATCAAGCCGTCCTTGTTGGCCTTGTAGATCTCGGCATCGGTCAGCTCGCCCCAGTTGACCGTAATACGATTCTGGCACGCGCGCTCCACCTGCTCGCAGGCAACATCGTAGGCGCATTCGGCATTGGTCAGCTTAATCGCGCGCTCCGAACCTACGCTGGTCGAAGCCGCATCATAGGCAGCGCCCACCACGGTACCCGCCGAACCGGCCGTAAGCACACCGGCGATTGTCATAATGGAGCCCACCGCCACATCGGTGCTGTCGTGGCAGAGCTGGCGATACAGCAGATCCTCAAACGCACGCGCCTTCTCCATGGCGTCACGCAGCGCGTAAATGCACTTCCAGTCGTCCTCGGTCTTCTCGGGCTTGGCAAGCAAGCGTGTATGCTGAAGCTCATAGCCCTCGCGCTCGCCCTTCACCTTCTGCATACGGACATTCACGTTCTCCCAGTTCTTGCTGGCATCGTTCACGCCGTAAATGCCGGTAAAGATGCCGATGCCCTGGGTCGCCGCGGGAAACGCCTGGCCGGCCGCCTTCCACGCATCGGTCTTAAAGACCTGTCCGAACATCTCGCACTCGATCTTATAGCTCTTGAGCGAACGGATCGTGCGGATGAGCTTCATATGGGCGCTCACGTCGCCGTTGAGCCTCCAAGCCATGAGCCATCCGCGCACCTTGGAGTTGTTGAGGCTATGGACCACATTCCAGTTGTCGTACAGGTTGTCCAGAATGTCGCACTGCATGGCAATCGAGTTAAACAGAAGCGCCTGGTTCTTGTTGTTATTGGAGTTCTCGATAAATTCCGACTCGATATAGGCCGTCTGCTCGCCATCGGGCGCGGCGACCTTAAAGCCCTTGACGGTATCGTCGTCAGCCGCCTTGTAGCTCAGCGAGCTGCCGAGCGCCTGGCCCAAATCGTTAAACCCGCTCGTCGACTGACCGTTGTACTCGCTGGCCTTAATGCCCGCACACTTGTTGAGCGCTGCAGCGGTTGCGTCATTCCAGCTTCCGTATTGGTTGAGCTGGCCGATACCCATCGACTGGCCCACCAGATCCTCGGCCTGCTGGGCAATAAACTCCGCTCGCGATGCATGGTCGACGAGCTCCTTGATGGCGGCCGCATCCGCAGCGTTCGCGCCCTGGGCCGCCGCGAGTTCCTGATACCAATCCTCGCTGGTGCCGTAAGCATCCTCAAAGATCATCTTGTCCACATTGACGCCATAGCTGTCGCCCTGCTGGGTCAGCAGCGCCGCCGACCCGCCGACCGCGGCCTTGAGCTCAGCCGCAAACTGCGCGGCCTCGTCGTTGCCAGCACCATCACCCTCGCCGTCGCTGGCGGCAGGGGCGCGACGAGCCTTACGGGCAGCTCCACCTTGGGCTTCGTCCTCTTTACCGTTCTCGTCCTCCTCGGCAAACGCATCAGCGACCATCTGGTCAATCGCGTCGTTAAAGACCTCGTCGACATCATTAAACGAGTTATCCATCATATACTCGTGCCACTGTTGCACAGCATTCGAGAACTCCTGCTGGCGCTCCTCGGCCGCGGCGGAATGCTTTTTGGCCGAAGTTTTGGCGTCAAAACTCAGCATGGTCATAAGCTGAGCATTGGAGATGCGGTAGGTCTGCGGCATAAAGATTTGCTCAAAGTTGCCGCAGTTCACATAGGTCGAGTCATTCGCCTTGTTAAACTCATCGAGCAGCTTAAGGTAACCCTCGTCCACATACTCCGCCACATAGCGAACACGGGTGCCCTCGCGCGACTTTTGAGTCAGAGGAATCGTCACCGTCTTGCCATCCACGCAGTCCACGTACAGGTCGAGCGTGTCGGCGGCCTCCTCGTTTCCCACCTCGAGCGTAATATCGAACGTCCAGTAGGCGTTCTTCTTTTGCGGCAGATGGTGGAAGGTCCACAGGCTCTTACCCGTATCCTTGCCGTCCTTAACCAGGTTCTGCGTACCGCCGCGATACGTCACGTCAAAGTTCCAAACCGAAGCGCCCGGAACATAGCGCACATAATTGCGAGCCGTTACCTCGGCAGCAGCGGCGGCAACATCGGTCGAGCCCACGCGCGCTTCGAGCGTCACACGCTCGGCGGCAAGCGTATCCTGCGGCAGGTCGTATTCAATCTTGGCACGGCCGAGTTTATTGGTCTTGCCGGTGTACTTTGCAGCCGAGGCACCCGTCCCCACGGTGAGCTGCACGCTCTTGCCCGGCGCTGCATAAACGTAGGCCACATTGCCCAGCAGGCTGTGAACGTCGGTGTTGTCGACCTCGATGCGCGATCCGCTAACCTCGAGTGTGGTGCTTCCCAGCGACAATGTCACCTCGCCCAGCGTAATGAGCGGCGAGATGGCATAGGTGCCCGCGGCCTTAGGCTTAAAGCGCACAAACACATCGGCGCCCATGCCCTTCTTCATATCGAGAACGAGGTTGTCGCCCTCCCAAGTTGTGCCAGCCCACATGGCATCGGAGCTGGCGCCGGCTTCGCGAGCGCCTGCGGACACATCCTCGACGGCATCCTTGGCCAGCGGAATCTCAATCTTGGCAGCTTGGCTGTCCTTGAGCTCGTAATGAATGCGCAGCTCGGTCTCCGCGCCAACGACCGCGGACGAATCAGCGATAACCGAGCCCGCCGTCAGCCCGCGCTCGACACGATACGTCTCCACGTCAAACGCGGGAACGTCGAGCGTCACGTCGAGCTGTTTGCCGTCCTCAATCTTCACCTGCTTTTGCGCGATATGCTTACCCACGGTCAGCCCTAGGCGGCTAAACGTGGAATAGCTCGTCGCTTGGATGTCGTAGCTCGTCTTGTTAAAGGCGACGATGGTGTACGAACCGGCCTTAAGGCGCGGCGTCTCGGCCTTCATGATAGGCGTGGTGCCATCGTCTTCGTAACCCATCAGATAGGTGACGCCGTCGGCGACCAGCTTGCCGTCGGACGTACGGAACACCAGCACGCGGTTGGCTCCCTGGTAGTCGCCCTTGGTCGTGACCGTCGCCGTGCCCCAAGGCTTCAAGTCGATATCGACCTTGCCGGCCGAAGGCTTCACCGTCGCCGTCGCCCCACCCAGCTTGAGGCTGTCTTTGGGCTCGAGCGTTATCTCCAGATCCTGGTCCGCGTCGGCAATGGCCTGCGACACCACGAGCGCTGTACCCTGGATACGGTAGTCGTTTTCCTTGTCGCCCTTGGCAGGTTTGAGCGTCTTGCCGCCGCTCTTCACCGTCAGATCGATGTTATCGAGACTATCGAGCTCAATGCGTTCGGTCTTATCCTGGCCTGCGACCGGTTCGAGATAGGCCGCATTAAGTTCAATCGCGCGCGAAGCCGGAATCTTGGTAAAGTCCTCCGCCTTAATCTCTCCGATATTCCATGCGCCCGTCATCTGGTCGCCCGGGCGCGCCAGCACCATGTCATAGTAACCGCTGAGCGAAATGCGCAGGGTGGCTGCTGTCTTGGAGAGAGCGTCCGCTGAAAAGCTGCCGTCATCGCCAACCGGCAACGGCGTGGACTGCCCCGCCTGCACGAGCACGGCCACCGCGCCCTGGGGAAGTTTGCCCGTGATTTGGGCGGCCTCGCCCATCCACTCAAACGTGTAGGCAGGCTTCGAGGAATCGACGGAGTCCTTGCGATCGGCCACGGCATCGGCAAGCTTTTTGACCATCGAGGGGTTGCCAGCCGAATCGGTCGCATAGGCATAGATGGTCTGGCCTTCACTAAAGGGAATCGCATACGTTACGCCATCGATTGTCACGCGCTCATTATAGTCGCCCGGATAGCCCGCCTCACCAAACTGAAGATCGGGGTTCATCACGCGCAGGGCAACGGCATTATGGTTCGTCTCGTTTCCGTATCTCGTGTTCTCAAAAGCTCCCCACTCTATCATTTCCACGCTTTTGGGTAGCACAATCTCTTTGCCGGCAATCGCAGAATCAAGAGAGGCGAACGCGAGCGCCCCGATAGATTTGACACCGTCGCCGATCGTCACCGACGACACATGCGAGCACCCATCAAAGGCATAGTGCTCAATCCGCTCCACCGTACCCGGCACGTTGATCTGCGTAAAGGTGAGCACTGTTGTGTCCGAGACATAGAACTGTGGCACGCCGCAATAGGCGAATGCAAGATAGTCGATAGTTTTGACCGAAGGCGGCAGCGTTGCCACCACCTTGTCGTCAAGTTGTTCACATTCCTTAAAGGCCTGCTCGGGAATCGTGGTAAAGGCCGCGTTGTTGGGCCAGGTTACCGTTTGGAGCGTCTTGCTTTTGTAGAATGCATAGCTCTTGAGCTCCTCGACCGAATCGGGCAGTGCGATCTCTTTGATGCTGCTGCCGCCCAAGCCTCCAACCGAGCGGACATGCGAATTAGGGGCGAAGGTGATCGATGTGAGCGCAGCGCTTCCCATACCCGTAAGGCTTACGACATTTTTGTCGTCGATGGTCGAGGGCACCTCCAACGTGGTAATGCCCGCGTCGCCATACTCGATAGAAATTTCGTTGGTGAGGCTATCAATCGAGAAGTAGTACTGCGCGGGGGTCTGCTCGCCGGCCACGTAGCCATCGTCGTATTCGTCCTTTACGCCCGTGGCGCCCTTCGAGGTCATCCAGAGCCCAAGATCCTCATTCCAGGTTGCTTCGGCTTCGGCGGTCTCCTCTTGCTTCTGCTGCTCGGCGAGTTCCTTACCCTCGACAAGATCGGTGGCGAGCGTACCCACGGGCGTGCTCTCGGTCTGCCCGGCGCCCGTCAGGCCCGCCGCCGATGCAATCTCGGAGGCCGGGGGCGTAGGGGTGTCATCGGCATCGAGCACTGTGGGGTCGGCAGCGCCGGCATCGGGCGCGGGGTCGGCGGAAGCAGAGTCTGACGTTTGGGCGTCAGCCGAATCGGCGGGAGCGGCG
>CALGKS010000456.1 GCA_937930475.1 uncultured Collinsella sp.
CTCGTCAAAAACTAAGTGAGTAGACTTTTTGGAACTTGCCGAGCACACCATCCATATTGCTTTATAAAGCCGCAGGTAAATGACTTGTTGCAAAACGGCCTGGTCGCCAAAGTGCCAAAAGTCTACTCACTTAGAACCGCAACCGTCCACGATCGAGCAGTTTTGCGTCTAACGGGCATCTTTCCGTCGATTACTCCCAATTTTGTCCAGTCAACGAATAGTTCAGACCGGAGTAATGTCTCAGCCCTTTGCTCATCTGAGCTTTTATCACGATATTCAGCATCGAGCATCCTGCATACGGCCTTAACGACGACGCGGAATCTATCCTCATCGGATATCTGTCTGTGTGTCAGGAGAAGTACATCATAGCCCATAGCCTGAAGGGCCGTCATGCGGTCAGCGTCACGCAAACCATCCCCTGCGCGTCCGTGCGAGGCCTTTCCCTGACATTCAATGGCCACCTGTCGTCTGCCGTCCGGCGAAGACAAAAGTAGATCAATATACACACGGGACTTTCCAACAATCGCTCGAGCACTTGTGCTTAACGTCACTTCGACATTGAGTTCTATGCCGCAAAACCCTTCGCCTCCCAAGGATCGCGGCAGTCCAAGCAACAAATACGCCTCAACCTCAAAAGGCGACGCGGCACCCAATGGAACGAGTTGCGATACCGCCATAAATCTATTGCCGTAACGCATCCCGCAAACATCTGAACAAAAACGGTCAAGGTCTCCGCCCAAAACCAAAGCGTCTCGACGCCATAAATTTGAGGCGGTGCCACCCTCGGACGGGCAGCGCACCCAACCGAACGTTGTCGAAATCGCGCCCGAATCAATTGCACGCGTAAGCTCCGCCTCAAGTGCCACCGGCAGAGCGCACACCGCAAACAAGCCACACATCTCCGCCAATACCAAAAGAAGCTGAAGATCCGTCAGATGCCGCGACATGATGAATGCCGTCAGCAGAGGAGACGTAATCAAAAATCCATGCTCCGTTTCCAGCACGGATTCCCTGGGGAGCTCACCAAGGAACAGCCGCTGCCTAATGCTGGCAGGACAAGTCCGCTTGCTTCTCGTCCGAACCAATGTATACAACGGAAAGCCGAGCACAACCGCAGCCGTCGGGTTACGGGCGAGATCATATCGCTGCCGGTCTTCTTCCGGCCGTGAAAGCGGCGGACACAAAGCGCGGACCTGAGGGGGCAAACGCCAGTATCTAAAAGCCGATATGTCACAAAGTAGATCCTTCATAGGCACAGGAAAACACGAATATCAACCCAGCCGGTCTCGCATTGGCGCGAACGCACCGAAAATGGCGCCAAACGGACCGCTAAGTTTTCAACAGCCCTCCCCAACTGACCAAAAGCTTGCCAAAAACTGGACGAAGCCCTGTTGAAAACCCCTTTTTCTCTCGTGCGGAAGCTTTGCGCGGCAAGTGAGTAGACTTTTTGGAGCATCCCGAGCAGACCGGTCATCCTGCTTTTCAAAACCGCAGGTAGATAGCTTGTTACAAAACTGCCTGATCGCCAAAGTTCCAAAAGTCTACTCACTTAGGTTGCAGAGTGCCCCATTAGCTGCAATTCCAAGGTATTTAGCACGTTTGGACTCAAATCGTCATACTGTACAAGGATTCGAGTCGGGTTTTCAGGGACAGACGCGCCATCGGCACACCAATAACAGTCACTGATATCAATAAACGGAATACTCGAGCGCATGAGGGCCCGCACAAAAGAGCTTCCACCCGCTCCGCGCTGCGCAACCACGGTGCAGCAAAGGCCCGCGTCTGTATGCTCGATCGAAACCTCCCCTGCCGGAAACGCTTTCCGTACAAGCGCCGCCAGGCCATCGCGCGCCTCGCGAGCGCGCACGCGCACGCGATTCACATGTCGCTCGTAATCACCCGATTCCAGCAAGCGAGCCAAAGCGACCTGGTCAACAGAACTCACCGACGAGGCGTAAAAACCAAGGTTGCGCCTAAACCGTTCCATCAGCTCATCAGGCAGGACCATATACGCCAAACGCAGGGCCGACGACAGACTTTTTGAAAAGGTGTTGGTGTAGATGACCGATTGGGCGGCATCGATCGACGCGAGCGCGGGAATCGGCTTGCCGGCAAGGCGAAACTCACAATCAAAGTCATCTTCGATGAGATACCGGTCCGGCTGCTCGGCGGCCCAGCTCAGCAGGGCATAGCGACGCGCAATGCTCGTCACAAGGCCGGTCGGGTATTGGTGAGACGGCATCAGGTGAAGGACATCCGCCCCGGTTTTCTGCAGAGCACTCAAGTCCACGCCTTCACCGTCCAACGGGATATGACGCACTTCGCAACCCATAGCCTGATAGATGCGCGTCAGGCGCAGATAGCCCGGATCCTCAACGGCATACACCTTGTCGGCTCCAAGCAACTGAACCAACATGGTATCGAGCAACTGGGCGCCCGCACCGATAACGATGTTGTCGGGGTCGACATTCATGCCCCTTGTCCCACGCAAATGGTGAGCGATAGCGCGTCGTAGCCGAGCGGTGCCCTGTGCCGGCGCGGTCGAAAAGATTTCACGTTCATCTTCGGATGTCAGCGTCGCCCGTAGCGCGCTTTGCCAAAGCCGCGCCGCCTCCAA
>CALGKS010000457.1 GCA_937930475.1 uncultured Collinsella sp.
TAGTCAAACAAGAACGTCCCCAACGACTACTTTGCGGGTAGCTAAAAGAGCCCCATTCTAAATTAGCTGCCCCGCCAACACCGCAGGTAGAGCAAAAGTCAGCGAAAGCCCGCCAGAGCGAGCAAGGTGCCTTGAAGCGAGGCGGCATTGACCTTTTGGTCATGCCGTCGAAGCTGAAAGGCAGATTGCCGCTCTGACGGGCTTGCAGCGTCGAGTCGTTACGCGGTTTGGTCAAAACCGCGTAACTAAATCCGTTCCGCGATCTCGTGGATGAGGTAGTCGGTCTTTTCCCAGCCCAGGCACGGATCGGTGATCGACTTGCCAAAGACACCGCCGTCGACCGGCTGGTTGCCATCCTCCAAGTAGGACTCGATCATAAAGCCCTTGACCAGCTTGGAGATGGACTCGTTGCGGCGGCAGCTGTCGAGTACCTCCTTGCAAATGCGGTACTGCTCCAGCGGGCGCTTGCCCGAGTTGTCGTGGTTGCAGTCGATGACCGCTGCCGGATTGGCATAGCCGGCGTGCTCGGTGTAGCGCTCGGCCAGGCGCTCCAGGTGCTCGTAGTGGTAATTGGGGTAGGTGCGGCCATCGAGACCGATGTAGCCACGCATGACGGCGTGCGCGAGCGGATTGCCGTCGCACTCGACCTCCCAGTTGCGGAAGATGAAGCTCTGGTGCGCCTGCGCGGCGTAAATGGAGTTGAGCATAACGGTGGTAGAGCCGGCAGTGGGATTCTTCATGCCGACGGGTACCGAAATGCCGCTCGACACCAGGCGATGCTCCTGGTTCTCGACCGAGCGTGCGCCCACGGCAACATAGCTCAGCAGGTCAACGAGGTACTGGTAGTTGGACGGATAGAGCATCTCGTCGGCGGTGAAGAAGCCCGTTTCCTCAATAACACGCAGGTGCATATGGCGGATGGCCTTGACGCCCTCGAGCAGGTCGTCGGGAGCCTCGGGGTTGGGGTTGTGCAGAAGGCCCTTGTAGCCGGTGCCCTTGGTGCGCGGCTTATTGGTGTAGACGCGCGGAATGATGATGAGCTTGTCCTTGACCTCCTCGGCGGTCTTGGCCAGTCGGTTCATGTACTCAAGTACCGAATCCTCGCGGTCGGCAGAGCACGGGCCGATGATGAGCACCTTGCGTGCGTCCTCGCCGGTAAAGACTTTGGCGACCTCGGCGTCAAATGCCTGCTTTTTGGCGGTAAGCTCGGCAGAAAGCGGCATTTCCTCGCGGATCTCCATGGGGATTGGCAACTTGCGTTTGAATTCCATGGCCATAGGGGCCTCCTCAATCTATAGAAAGAGCAATAAGCGTATTGT
>CALGKS010000458.1 GCA_937930475.1 uncultured Collinsella sp.
TTCGATAAGAAATGTCAGCAAGGTTGCCCTATGACATGAACTCAGGTCGTATATTCTTTCTTGTGGTTTCAGAGCTTGTGGTTCAGAATACTATCTAGATGAAAAACGGTTCAACCGTTTTACAAGGGGACTTCTCTTTACGGGACGCCCTCTATTTTTATGTCGTGACAATCGAAAAGTATTGCATTGCCAGCCGGTGCTTTATTCGACCCCAACGGTTGTAGCTCAATACCTACCGCTCGCACTTGTTGCTCAACAAATGGCGAGGCCGGTGGGCTAAGTTGATTACAGCGTTAGACCAAAGCGGGGGAGCGGAGGGAATCGAAGTCCTCCTTGAAAACGCCCCGAAGGAAGCGAAGTAGCTCCTGAAGCCTAAGCGAGAGGTTGATTGAGATGGATTTGGTGACTTCTTTTTTCCACCTTCTGTCCGATTATTGCGTTTGCTTTGACGATGGAATGATCACCTGGGACGGTCATCATCACGTTGCGACCGGCCTGCATGTCGATAATGAAAAGGTGCCCGAGCTTACCGAGTTTGCCACGCAGGGTGGCTTTGATGATCTGAATGATTATCTCAACTGCTTTGTCGACGGTTTTCTGAATAACCTGGTTGAGGCCGATGAGGACCTCATTGTTCCCAGGAGCGCAATCCACGAGGCGCTTTACCCTATGCTTCGAGAAGGGGATTTGACGGGTCTTGTTTTGGCTGATTTCTGCGGCTGTAACAAGGCGCTCGTAATCGACAATCCGGCCCCCGATGCTTATTGCGTAATGTATGACACGCGAATCGCTCGCGGTATTCCGCAGTTCTTCAACTTGGTCACACGCATGCTTTGGGATATGCGGCAAGGGCTGCGTAGCCAGCAAGACGTTTCGTTTAAGGTGACGTTTGTTGCGGCAAAGAATGTCGATTTATCCATGCTGGTTGTGGACGACGTGACGGACGTTGTGGGCGTGCAGGAAAAGTCGGGAACGAAGATGGTCTACTCTGCCCCGGCGATTCGGCTGGATGCTCGTAATGGATCGGAATTGTTATCGGCATCCGTCGCGCTAGAGAACGATGGCGATGCTCCCGGCAAAAAGAGCAGGGGCGTGGACGAGAAGCCTCAACCGTTTCAACCAAAGTCTTGGGCAGAGGACGGGACGAGGGATAGGGT
>CALGKS010000459.1 GCA_937930475.1 uncultured Collinsella sp.
CCAACCAGGAGTTCCTGGTGCGTTCGGCCAAAAAGCACAGCGACTACGAGCAGACATTCTAGGTCGCCTGCCGAACACGACAACAACCATAGTCATGCCAGAAGGGCCGGGGGTTAGATCCCGGCCTTTTTCGTATAGCCGTTTGCCAACGATTTTTGACCTCACGACCGACAAGCAGCGATTTTCCCGTTTCAATCCCGCTTCGTCGCTTGCAATCCCCAAGGGGGTTTCGCATAATAACTGTTAAGCTTCGCGACGGATAACGCAGATGAAACGAACCATATACCGTTGCTTTGGGGCCCAGGCCCCGCTTCATCTTCTCTCGCGCAGCCAACTGAATGATGCGATTTGGGTGCTGGAAGATGGGGAGAGCTCATGGCTTCTTCTGATGCAACACAACGAGCAGTCCTTGCTGGACTTTCCTGCGGAATCGGCCTTGCCGCTCCCGTAGTGATGTATGCTGCCACGCTGCCGTTTTCGTCGGTGAATGAGACGGTCGTCGCGGGCGCTGTTCCCTTTGCCGTGGGCGCGGTGGCGGGCGTGGGTATCTATGCCGCCTCGCTGGGTATCTCTGAATATCGTGCGCAGCATGCCGAGCGCCTGTTCCAGCCCGACGCTATGGGCGGTGCCGCGAATGTGAGCCAGCGTCAAAACGAGTTCCAGACTGCCTCGATACCCGCTCAGCAGCAGTGGACCGCTCCTCAGGCGGCTGCGTCTGCCGCTCAGCCCAATGCCACTCAACCCAGTGTCGCTCAGCCTTCTTCGGTCTTCTCCGGTCTGACCGGCGCCTTCCAGCGCCTCCACGCCGATGATGGCGTTCCGACTATTGCTCGCGCCGCGGATGCCATGAGCGAGGCCGAGGCCTGGTCCATGATTGACAGCATGCTCGACGAGGATTCGCCGGTCAGCTGCGACCCCGCGCGCTCGCGCGATGTCTACCAGGTCGCTATCGACGAGCTCACCTACGGCGGCCAGACCGGCTCTTACAACCGTGACGATATCGCTGCCGCGGCACGCGCCGTCTCGGGCTCTCATGCCGCCCCTGCAGGCAGCACCGCTGCCTTCGTGGCGCTCGTTGCCAATGCCGCCAACAATGCTGCCACGGCTCAATCCGTTGCGTATGACACTGCTGTACCCGTGACCCCGGCTGCCGCCGTCGTCGACCCTTACGCCGACGAGCCACTGGCCGTCGACGAGGAGACCATCGCCGCTCGCCGCGCTGCCGAGAGCTCGCTGTGGGGCGCTCCCGCACAGCAGCAGGCGGCAGGTGCTGTACCGTACAATACCAATATCGCCAACATGCCGATCATCAGCGATGCTTCTGCCGTGACCGTCGATCTCGATGACCTCGACGAGCCGGTCATCTCGAACGACATGCCGTATGTGGTCGCTGCCCCGGTCGATGCCCCGGCCTCCGCGTCCCAGTTCGTCGCAGTCGACGAGCCTGTCGATGCGACTCCCGAGGAAGACGTCCCCATGGCCGATTATTCGGGCCACGAGGGC
>CALGKS010000460.1 GCA_937930475.1 uncultured Collinsella sp.
CGAGACGAGTACGGCCGACTACCTGCAACAGAGCGTGCCCGGGTTTGATATGGAAGCGCCGCACTACTGGGCCAACAATGTCCTGGGCGATGGTGTGACGGCAGCTGACCATACCGTGAGCGAGCCCGCCCTTATCGGATGGCTCCATACACTCGAGGCTATCTCGCAGCTGTGCATGGCAAGTGCCCGCTACCGCGCCGCCGCCAACTATGCCCGCCGCGTCCTTAAGGCGGAGGGCTATCCCACCCGAGCCGCCGGCACTGTGCTGCTTGCCCTCGCCCGCCTGGAAGACCAGGACGGCTTTTTTGCCCTGGCCCACCAGCTCGAGGAGCAGATTGGGGCCGATGCACTCGAGAACTCCCCCTGGTATCTGCTCGCCCGCACGATTCTGCTATTCAAAACAAACAAGATGCGTCCGGCGACGCGCGCACTGCGTGAGTTTGCCAACCGTTGCGAGGGCGGCGCATTCTTCTTGCTGAACCCCATGTACCAGACGCCGTATCTTCCCTGCCGGCCCGAGCCGCGCGATCCCTGGGACCTCTCGCACCAGGCGGTTTGGGAAGCCGACGGCATTATCTCGGACACCCCCGACTTTGCCCCCTGGGCCAACGCCTGCGAAGATGTTTCGCAGCTTGCCCAGGAATTTGCGCGTCGTTACGGCTTTTAGCGACGCGATCGCCCCGACCATGCCATTAACGTTAGGAACGGTTTCATGAACCTCCGCTCATCTCTCGCCTGTACCTCGAGCGATATCGCCCGATGGGGACTTCGCTCCGTCCTCAAACGCCAGGGCGGCGTGCTTCCTGGCCGCATCGCCATGAAGATCGACCCCGAGCTGCTGAGCGACCTCGCGGGCCTCGTCGACCGCAGCGTGGTGATCACCGGTACCAACGGCAAGACCACGACCTCGAACCTGATCGCCGACGCCGTCGCCGCCAGCGGCGCCACCGTGGTGTGCAACCGCGCCGGCAACAACATGGAGCCTGGTGTGGTGGGTGCTCTGCTCGAGGCCCGCGGCGGCCTTAAGCACACCAGCAGCGGCAAGCGCGTGGGCGTTTTTGAGTGCGACGAGCTCTACACCGTACGCGTTCTGCCCAAGCTCAAGCCGACGTACTTTGTGCTGCTCAACCTGTTCCGCGACCAGCTAGACCGCTACGGCGAGATTGACCACACCCAGGACGTCATCGCCCACGCGCTGGAGCTTTCGCCGGCAACAACGCTCATCTACAACGCCGACGACCCGCTTTGTGCCGCGATCGCCGCGCGCGTTCCCAATATGAGCATCGCCTTTGGCATCGACGGCGCCACGGGCACCGAGTCAGATCGCATTAGCGACTCGCGTTTTTGCTCGCAGTGCAACGCACCGTTGGAGTACGACTATGTGCAGTACGGACAGCTTGGCGCATACCATTGCCCCTCGTGCGGCTGGGCCCGCCCTGCGCTTGCCCGTCGCGTGACGGGCGTGGAGCTCGGCTGCGACGGCTACGGCTTTGACCTGGCCTTTGGATCTGCGCCCGACGCGGCTGCCGTACACATCGCCACACGCTACAACGGCCTGTATATGGTCTACAACGTAGCCGCAGCCTTCTTCGCCGCCCACGAGTTGGGCGTGGACGCGGCGCATCTGCAGCCCACGCTCGACGCCTACGTGCCAGCAGGCGGTCGCATGGGCCGTTGGAATATCGCCGGCCGTACCGTCGAGGCAAACCTGGCCAAAAATCCCGTTGGTTTCGATCGCCAGATTCAGTCCATTAAAACGGCAGGCGGCAGGCTCTGCGCCTTCTTCCTCAACGACAACGATGCCGACGGCCACGATGTATCGTGGATCTACGACGTCGACTTTGAGCGCATCGCCGACACAACGGGGCTTGTCGCCTTTGCCGGCGGCACGCGCGCGCACGACATGCAGGTGCGCCTCAAGTACGCCGGCATCGATGCCGCCATCATCTCGAATATCGAGCAGGCGATCGGCGCCGTGGCAGACGAGGAGGCTGGCGACACTTTCTATGCCGTCGCCAACTACACGGCCTTTCCGCCGCTGGTCAAGGAGCTCGATGGGCTCAAAGACACCGATGCGGCTACGGTTGCCGCCCACGCCGCAACGTGCGCCGATGGCAGCGCCGTCCCCGTCGGCGTCGCTCCGACCGAGCTTTCGCGCCCGCTGCGCATCGTCTACCTGTATCCCGATGCCCTCAACCTCTATGGCGACGGCGGCAATGTCATCGCCCTCGAGCGCCGCTGCGCCTGGCGCGGCATCCCCGTTCGCGTGGACGAGGTCCGCATGGGCGAGTCGCTCGATCTGCATGATGCCGATATCGTCATGATGGGCGGCGGCTCTGATCGCGACCAGCTGGCCGTGGCGCACGAGCTGCTCGCTCAAAAAGACAAGGTTGCGGCCTATGTTGAGGACGGCGGCTCGTTGCTTGCTATCTGCGGCAGCTATCAGCTGCTCGGCCGTTCATACTACATGGGTGAAGATCGCATCGAGGGCTTGGGCGTCATTGCCGCCGAAACTGTACGCGGCTCCGACCGACTGATCGGCAACGTCGCCGTCAAGACCGACCTGGCACACGAGCCCTTTGTGGGATTCGAGAACCACGGCGGCCGCACCCTGCTCGATGCAGAGGCCACGCCACTCGGAACGTCCGTCGTTGCGGGCACCGGCAACAACGGCGACGATGGCTTTGAGGGCATCATCTACAAGGGCGTCATCGGCACGTACCTGCACGGACCAGCGCTACCCAAGAACCCCGAGCTCGCCGACTGGCTCATTAGCCACGCCCTCGAGCGCCGCGGCAATGCGCAGGCCACAGCCCTGCTGCCGCTCAAGCCCCTCGACGACACCTACGAGCGCGCCGCCCACGACGCCGCCATGAAGCTCCTCCCCTAACGCCCCGCCACCACAAAGGGACAGGCACCTTTGTGGTGGTTTTCCAGTTTGCCAACGATATACGCGCCGGCAAAAAAGTCTGCTATACTCTTTCCCGCTGTCCCCATCGTCTAGCGGCCAAGGACGCCACCCTTTCAAGGTGGATATCGCGGGTTCGAATCCCGCTGGGGGCACCATTTGAAATCTGAAGCCCGTTACCAATTCGGTGACGGGCTTTTTCTTCCCCAACGCCGGGATTCGAACCCGACAGGGTGCGAATCCCGGCATCTCCCGATGGACCGTGTGCAAAAATTGGCAAATATGAGTACTGTTACCGATTTAGTAACAGCGAATTCGGCCTTTTTGATGGTGAATCAGATGTCAAATCAACAACCTGGTGCCCAGATTGAGCCAAACCTCAGCTATATACCTGGACATATGTGGTCTAACCTGGCAAAAACTGCCATTTCGAGATGGCACTAGTTTAGTGACAGTACTCATATTTGACGTTTTTTGCCCACGACCCTTTACACCTAGGCAAATCGGCGGCAAAACGGACTCCAAAGCGTCCTTCTCAAACAAAAAGCCGGGGCCCGCACGATGCGGACCCCGGCTCAATACCGTGACGATATGTCAGTTACATTCTACACGTAGAACAGGATGTCGTCGTAGGTCGGAACCGGCCAGTAGTCGGCGGCCACGATCTCCTCCATGGCATCCACGGCGGCGCGCAGTGTATCCATAGCGGGAACGACCTCGTGTGCATACACGTTGGCCTGCTCCTGGCCATCGAGGGCCTCGGCCTTCTGATGCACGGCGTCGAGTGCCTTGATGGAGTCGTTAATGGCGGTGATGCCGTTGCAGAGCTTGTTGAGCGTGTTCTGCTCGCACTGCATGGCGGCCTCAGCACCGGCGGCACGAATAGTCTCAAGGCCCTTAGCGACCTTGGTGGCATAGGCGGTAATGACCGGGCGATAGGTACGACGCGCCTCGCGAACCATCGTGGTAGCCTCGATGTTCATGAGCTTGTTGTACTTCTCGAGCTTGCAGTCGTAACGGCACTGGGCCTCGGCCTTGGTCAGGACGCCCGTCTCCTCAAAGAGCGCGATAGCCTTATCGGAAACAAAGGCGGGTAGGGCGTCGGCCGTGGTCTTGTTGTTGGCAAGGCCGCGCTTCTCGGCCTCAATGGGCCACTCGTCGGAGTAACCGTCGCCGGAGAAGAGGATGCGCTGGTGGTCGGTCAGGACCTTCTTGCAGTACTCGAGCGCGGCGTCCTGGAACTTATCCTCGGGCGTACCCTCGAGTGCGTCGGCGAAGGACTTGAGCGACTTGGCCACGGCGGCATCGAGCACCAGGTTGGAGTCGGAGACGTTCTGCTCGGAGCCGCAGGCACGGAACTCGAACTTGTTGCCGGTGAAGGCGAACGGGGAGGTGCGGTTGCGGTCGGTGTTGTCCTGCATCAACTTGGGCAGGGTATCGGCGCCCAGGTCGAGCACGCCGCGCGTGGCATGGACGGAAGCCTTGCCATCGATGATCTTCTCGACGACCTCGGTAAGTTGGTCGCCCAGGAAGATGGACATAATCGCCGGAGGAGCCTCGTTGGCGCCCAGACGATGATCGTTGCCGGCCGAGGCAACGGAAGCACGCAGGAGCTCCTGATAGTTATCGACGGCCTCGATTACCGCGGTGAGGAAGACGATGAACTGCAGGTTGTCGAGCGGGGTGTCGCCCGGGTCGAGCAGGTTCTCGGACTCGGTGCCAAGCGACCAGTTGTTGTGCTTGCCCGAACCGTTGATGCCCTCGAAGGGCTTCTCGTGCAGCAGGCAGACCAAGTCGTGACGGGAGGCGATGAGCTTCATCTTCTCCATCATGACCAGGTTCTGGTCGATGGCCTCGTTGACCTCGCCATAGACAGGGGCGAGCTCATGCTGGCAGGGAGCGACCTCGTTGTGCTTGGTCTTGGCGGGAATGCCAAGCGCCCACAGCTCATCGTCCAGGTCCTTCATATAGGCCGAGACGGTGGGGCGGATAGCGCCAAAGTAGTGCTCCTCGAGCTCCTGGCCCTTGCAGGGGGCAGCGCCAAAGAGGGTGCGGCCGGTGATGACCAGGTCCCTGCGCTTGCGGTAAGCGTCCTTCTTGATCAGGAAGTACTCCTGCTCATCGCCCACGGAAGGAACGACCTTCTTGGGGGTCTTACCAAACAGCGCCAAAACGCGCTTGGACTCACGCGAGAGCGCGGTCATGGAGCGCAGCAGCGGGGTCTTCTTGTCCAGGGCCTCGCCCGTGTAGGAGCAGAAGGCCGTGGGGATGCACAGGACATCGTCCTTAATGAAGGCGGGGCTGGTAGGATCCCAAGCGGTGTAGCCACGGGCCTCGAAGGTGGCGCGCAGGCCGCCGTTGGGGAAGCTGGAGGCATCCGGCTCGCCCTGGATGAGGTTCTTGCCCGTAAACTTGGTAATGGCGGTGCCGTCGTGGTTGGGCTCGAGGAAGCTGTCGTGCTTCTCGGAAGTAATGCCCGAAAGCGGCTGGAACCAGTGCGCGTAGTGCGTCGCGCCCTTGGAGATGGCCCAGACCTTCATGGCGTGGGCAACGGCGTTGGCCACATCCAGGTCGAGCGGCTCACCGTCCTCGAGGGTTGCAGCAAGGCGCTTCCAAATGTCCTTGGGGAGGTAGTCCTTCATGACTTCCTCAGAGAACACCATGGTCCCGAAGCGGTCAGTAAGATCGGCCATACGGAACTCCCTTCGTATCGGCACCGCGTGAGAAGCGGTGTTGATTACTAACGAACGAGTCATAGCTTAGGCTCGCCGTGTTTCCGCGACATTACCGTTATGTTGCTGTCGCGAAACCAATCAATGAGGTTACCGCATCACAGCGGCGCTGCCGCCCTTAATGGCCAATCAACTGTATAAATTGCAGACCTCTCCCCATAGTTTAAGGGTAGTCAATTTGGGATGGGGCTCTATTAACTGGTATTTCGCATCAAATACCATTCAATATAGCCCCATCCTAGATTGACCGCTCTGTTATAGGAAATGCCGATAGCAAAGCATTTTCGATTGGTATCCCCAAATAGCGAGTGAAACTCCACCGTGACACAGTGGTGCTGTAGAATCCTTAAAACACATCACACTATTGCGTATCTAAAGGAGCACGATATGCGCGTCGACGAGGTTTTTAAGCAGGCAGCATCCCAGGGCACCGCACCCGTTTCGTTTGAGATGTTCCCGCCCAAGGGCGAGCTTACCCTCGACACGGCTCACGAGGTGGCAGGCAATCTGTGCAAGCTTTCGCCGAGCTTTGTCTCGGTCACCTGCTCTGCCGGCGGCTCGGGCAACGGCGCCACCACCGCCCCCATCGCACATATGATTACGAGCGAATTCGATACACCCTCGGTGGCACACCTTACCTGTGTGGGCCGCTCGCACGCCGATATCGCCGCCAAGATCGACGAGTATCGCACCGCCGGCGTTGAAAACATCCTGGCCCTACGTGGTGATCTTCCCGCTGGCGCGACCGAGGACGACAAGCCCGCCTCGGACTACGCCTACGCCCGCGACCTCATCCCCGAGCTCGTCGACGCCGGCTTTTGCGTGGGCGCCGCAGCCTACCCCGAAGGCCACATTGCCTGCGAGGATCTCAACCTCTCGGTCGAGCACCTCAAGCAAAAGCAAGACGCCGGCGCGAGCTTCTTTGTGACACAGCTCTTCTTTGATAACGAGTGCTTCTATCGCTTCCGCGAGCTTGCCGACAAAGCCGGCATCACCGTGCCTATCACCGCGGGCATCATGCCGTTTATGGGCAAGTCGCAAATCAGCCGCATGGTCTTTATGTGCGGCGCATCGCTACCCTCCCCCGTCATCAAGATTCTCGCCAAGTACGAGAACGACCCCGAGAGCCTGCAGGCAGCCGGTGTAGATTATGCTGCTCGTCAGCTTTGCGACCTTAAGGAGCACGGTGCCGACGGTCTGCACCTGTACACTATGAACCGTCCTGCAATCGCCGCGACCATTATGGAGCGCCTGGGGTAATGGAAAAACCGCACGTCGATACAACCGTTGTTGAAGTGCCGGCCGACCTTGCGTCGCCGGCGCTTTACCGTATCGACGCTGCCCACCGCCCTCGTGTCGACCGTGCCGAGATGCTGCGGTATCTGGGCTACGGCGGCCAGCAGATTGAGCCCGAACTGTCGCAGCGTATTGAGCTTGTCGTTGAGCGTCTGGAACTGGACATTGAGCCCCGTGGCGTGCGCCGTGTGTTTGCCGTCGATGCCGCAGGCGTCGACGAGCAGGGCGAGCCCTGCATCCGCTTGGTTGGCACCAATGTTGAGCTGCGGGGTCGTGATATCTATCGACATCTCAAAGACGCCCGCCTGGCGGCGCTCATGGCCTGCACCCTCGGGATGTCTGCCGAACGCCGTCTGCGCACCACGGGAGCCCAGCAACCCCTGGAAGGCGCCGTGCTCGACGCCGCATGCTCTGCCTATGTGGAGGCCGCCGTCGAGCAGATGGACCAGCAGGTCAAGGCTGCAGCCGCTGCACACGGGCTCGCCGGCAACTGGCGCTTCAGTCCCGGCTATGGCGACTGCCCGCTCTCTGCCCAGCGCTCGATCGTGGATGCACTCAATGCCACGCGCCTCATTGGACTTACCGTCACCCCCACCAGCCTGCTCATGCCCACCAAGAGCGTGACCGCGGTGATTGGTCTGTTCGACGGCGAAGTCCACGACGCCCAGAGCCGCCCCACCTGCAATATCTGCCGCATGCGCGAGCACTGCCGCTTCCGCGCCGCCCACACCACCTGCTATTCCAGCCATTAGGAGCCATCGATGTTTACTCCGCTTATCACTCATGATCTGGACGGTGCCGCGCTGGCGGCACCCGTCAATGCTGCGCGCTGCAACGGTGCCGCGTACAAAACGCGCACGATCGATGACCTTCGCATTAAGGACGATCGCCTGCGTGCCGCCATCGAGGGCACCGGGCACCTGCTGTTTGACGGCGGCATGGGCACCATGTTGCAGGCCGCCGGCATGAAGGCAGGCGCCCTGCCCGAGCTGCTCAACTTTGAGGAGCCCCAGGTCATCACCGATATTCAGCGTCAGTACGTCGAGGCTGGCTGTGACGTGATCACCGCCAACACCTTTGGCGCCAACGCCCACAAGCTCGACGGCGCCGCCACCGTGGCAGACGTCTTTGCCGCGGCAGTCACCTGCGCCCGCGCGGCCGGTGCCCACTACGTCGCCGGCGATATCGGTCCCATCGGCGCGCTGCTGCGCCCCCTGGGCACCCTCAGCTTTGACGAGGCCTACGACCTCTTTGCCGAGGAGGTGCGCGCCGGCGTCGCCGCGGGTGTGGACCTTTTTATTATCGAGACTATGACCGACCTGGCCGAGATCAAGGCGGCCGTCCTCGCCTGCCGCGAGAATTCCGACCTGCCCGTCTTTGCCACCATGACCTTTGAGGAAGACGGCCGCACCTTCTTGGGCACGAGCCCCGAGGTCGCCGCCATCACCCTCGACGCCATCGGCGCCGACGTCCTGGGCATCAACTGCAGCCAGGGCCCGGCCGAGCTCCGAGGGCTCGCCGCGCGCATGCTCACCGTCACCGACAAGCCCGTTATGGTGCAGGCCAATGCGGGACTGCCCCGCGTGGACGATGACGGCAATACCGTCTTTGATATCCAGGCACCCGAGTACGCCGAGGCCGTCGCCGGCATGATCGAGGACGGCGTGAGCGTCGTGGGCGGTTGCTGCGGCACCACGCCGGCGCACATGGCGGCCTTGCGCACGCTTATCGACAACCACACGCCCAGCCCGCGCCACCGCAAGCCCAGCATGTCGGTCACGAGCGCCCAGACGGTCGTGGACCTCCCCTGCGACGGCCACAAGATCGCCGTCATCGGCGAGCGCATCAACCCCACCGGCAAAAAGCGCCTGCAGCAGGCCCTGCGCGACGGCGACCTGGACTACGTCGTGAGTCAGGGCATCAGCCAGCAGGAGCAGGGCGCCGACATCCTGGACGTCAACGTGGGCCTGCCCGAGATCGACGAGGTCAAGGTCATCCAGCAGGCCACCGAGCAGCTCCAGGGCTCCACGCTGCTGCCGCTGCAGATCGACTCCACCGACCCCGCAGCCGTCGAGGCCGCCGTGCGCCGCTACGCCGGCAAGCCCATCATCAACTCGGTCAATGGCAAACAACAGATCATGGATGAGATCTTTCCGCTGGTCGCCCACTATGGCACCAACGTCGTCGGCCTCACGCTCGACGAGGGCGGCATCCCGGATACCGCCGAGGCACGCTATGCCATCGCCGAGCGCATCGTGGCCGAGGCCGCCCGTTACGGCATCGGCCCGGACCGCATCCTCATCGACTGCCTGGTCATGACCGCCTCGACCAACCAGCGCCAGGCTGAGCAGATTCTACGTGCCATGTCTCTGTGCAAGGAGCGCCTGGGCGTCAAGTGCGCACTCGGCGTATCGAACATCAGCTTTGGCCTGCCCGCGCGGCCACTGCTGGGCTCGGTCTTTTTGGCCGCCGCCTTTGGTGCAGGTCTGGATGCCCCCATCATGAACCCGGGTTCCAAGCGCTTTATGGATACCGTCTACAGCTATCGCGTCCTGAGCGTTGAGGACGAGGGCTCGACCGGATACATCGAGCGCTACGCCGGCTGGACCGACCCGTACAAGATTGCCGCCAACCCGGCGGCCGCTCAGTCAGCATCGAGCGATGCCGCGCCTGCCGCAAGCACCACCGCAAGAGCCGATGACGACCCCATCCGCCACATGGTCGTCTCGGGTCGCAAGGGCGAAATCGCGGCCGAGACCGAGCGCCTGCTGGCCGACCACGACGCCATGGACCTCATCAACAACCACTTTATCCCCGCCCTCGATGAGGTCGGAGTCCTCTTTGACCAGGGAAAGTTCTTCTTGCCGCAGCTCATGGCCTCGGCCGAGGCCGCGCGCGTGGGCTTCGATACCATCAAACGCCTGATGCCCGCCGGCGAGATTGCCGACAAGGGCAAGATCTGCGTGGCCACCGTCAAGGGCGATATCCACGACATCGGCAAGAACATCGTCAAGATGCTGCTCGACAACTACGGCTATACCGTCTTTGATCTGGGTCGCGACGTCGATCCGCAGGAGGTGCTCAAGACCGTCAAGGAGCGCGACATTAAGCTCGTCGGCCTCTCGGCGCTTATGACCACCACGGTCGTCGCCATGGAGGAGACCATCAAGCTGCTTCATGCCGAGGTGCCGGGCGTCAAGATCATCGTAGGCGGCGCCGTACTCACCCCCGAATACGCCAAGCAGATTGGCGCGGACTACTACGCCAAGGACGCCGCCGAAAGCGCGCGCATCGCCGAAGAGGTCTTTGGGCAGTAACACAACGGAAACAACCGAGCACCAAAACGTGCCGCATGCGCCACTTGGCACGTGCGGCACGTTAGAATAGATAAGACTATGCTCGTTTTGGCAGATAGGAGCGCAAGGATGGCGATCACGCCCGCAGAAATCGCGGAAACCCGCGGCATGGTTGAGGAGCAGAACCTCGACATCAGGACCATCACCATGGGTGTTTCGCTCATGGGTTGCGGCGACGAGAACCTCGACCGCATGTGCACGAAGATCTACGACCACGTGACGCACACGGCTGAGCACTTGGTCGAGACCGCCGAGAACCTCGAGCGCGAGTACGGTATCCCCATCGTCAACAAGCGCGTTTCCGTCACCCCGGTGGCGCAGATCGCCGCTTGCTGCAAGGATGAGGACCTCACCCCCATCGCGCATGCCCTCGACCGTGCGGCCGAGACCCTCGGCATCGACTACCTGGGTGGCTTCTCCGCGCTCGTCCAGAAGGGCATCGGCGACGCCGACCGCCGCGTCATCCAGTCCATCCCGCAGGCGCTCGCCACCACGAGCCGCGTCTGCTCCAGCGTCAACGTCGCCAGCCTGCGTGCCGGCATCAACATGGATGCCGTACTCATGGCTGCGCAGACCATCATCGACGCCGCTAAGCTCACGGCCGACCAGGACTCCGTCGGCGCTTCCAAGTTTGTCTGCTTTGCCAACATGGTCGAGGACTCCCCGTTTATGGCGGGCGCCGTCCACGGCGGTGGCGAGGCCGACGCCGTCATCAACGTAGGCGTCTCGGGCCCCGGCGTTATGGCCGCAGCCCTGGAGACACTGCCCGATTCCGCATCGATGATGGAGGTCGCCGAGAAGATTAAGCAGACCGCCTTTAAGATCACCCGCGCCGGCGAGCTCATGAGCCGCGAGGCCGCCCATCGCCTGGGTGTCGAGAAGGGCATTGTCGACCTGTCGCTGGCTCCCACGCCTGCTATCGGCGACTCCGTTGCCCGCATCCTCGAGATCATCGGTGTTGGCACCTGCGGTGGTCCGGGCACGACCTGCGCACTCGCCATGCTCAACGATGCCGTCAAGAAGGGCGGCGTCATGGCCAGCTCCAGCGTGGGCGGCCTCTCGGGCGCTTTTATCCCCGTGTCCGAGGACGCCGGCATGATCGCCGCCGTCGAGGCCGGCGCGCTTTCGCTCGAGAAGCTCGAGGCCATGACCTGCGTGTGCTCCGTCGGCCTGGACATGATCGCCATCCCCGGTGACACCCCGGTCGAAACCATCGCCGGCATCATCGCCGACGAGATGGCCATCGGCGTCATCAACAACAAGACCACGGCTGTCCGCGTCATCCCCGCCATCGGCAAGGGCGTGGGCGACTGTGTCGAGTACGGCGGCCTGTTCGGCCGTGCACCCATCATGCCGGTGAACCCCAACGCCGGCACCGTGCTTGCCCACCGTGGTGGACGCTTCCCGGCGCCGCTGAACTCGCTGAAGAACTAGCTGAGGGGTTCGGGCGAGGAGCCCCGGGGAGGGCAAATATATAAGGTCGCCTGCTCGGACAGTCCTGACTCGCACGGAGAGCACATTAAGTGCTCTCCGGCTCG
>CALGKS010000461.1 GCA_937930475.1 uncultured Collinsella sp.
GCGTTACGGCGCGCGAGGGGCAAAACGCCATCGCCGCCGGTAACGTGCAGCTGATGAACGAGCTAGGGGTCACCGTGCCCGCTGGTCTTGCCGAGCAATTTGCCGCCGGGGGCAAGACGCCGCTGTTCTTAGCCAAGAACGGCGAGCTTGCTGGCATCATCGCCGTGGCCGATGAGGTTAAGGAGACGAGCGCCGGAGCTATCGCCGCGCTGCGCTCGCTCGGCGTCGACGTGCGCATGCTCACCGGCGACAACCGCGTGACGGCCGAGGCCATCGCCCGCCGCGTGGGGCTGAGCAGCGAGCAGGTTATCGCCGACGTCCTCCCCGCCGACAAGGAACGCCACGTGCGCGAACTGCAGGATGCGGGCGGCAAGGTCGCCATGGTGGGCGACGGCATCAACGACTCCCCCGCCCTGGCGCGCGCCGACGTGGGCCTTGCCATCGGCACCGGCGCCGATATCGCCAAGGAGGGTGCCGACGTGGTGCTCATGCGCAGCGACCTCATGGACGTCGCCCGCGCCATCGAGCTTTCGCGCGCCACGATCCGCAACATCAAACAGGACCTGTTCTGGGCACTGTTTTACAACGGCATCGGCATTCCGCTCGCCGCGGGCGTGTTCTTCCCGCTCACCGGATGGCAACTCTCGCCGATGTTTGGCGCCGCGGCCATGAGCCTGTCGAGCGTGTGCGTCGTAAGCAATGCTCTGCGTCTGCGAACCTTTAAGCCCAAGACGGTGCGCTGACGCACCCGACCTTGCCCCTCAAACCGTCGCTCGCGTACCCAAGTACGCTTCGCTCCTCTTTCGGGGCAATCTCGGGCACCTCAGCGCACCTTTAAGATGACGCTGTTCACGACTAAACTGTCAGATAATCTCAATCGATAAGGAGTACACCCATGCGTTACACAATTAAGACTTCCGGCCTCATGTGCGGCCACTGCGACGCTACTGTCGAGACGGCACTGCTCAACGTGGCCGGCGTGACCGACGCCGACGCCGATCACGAGACCCAGACCGTCCAGGTGGAGTGCGCCGACACCGTGACCACCGAGCAGCTCGCTGCCGCCGTCGAGGGCGCCGGCGAGAAGTTCCACGCCCTGTCCGTGATCGCCGCGTAGCAGCTACCAGAGGCATTCGATCCCATCGACCAGAAACGAGGACCCGCCATGATGGCAGACCATAAATCGGTGACCCGCATGCTCAAAACGGCACGCGGGCAAATCGACGGCATCCTGCGGATGGTGGAGGAGGACCGCTACTGCGTCGATATTTCCACGCAGCTCATGGCCACACAGGCGCTCCTCGCGCGTATTAATGCCGACGTGCTCAAGGCGCATATCGAGGGCTGCGTCGCCTCGGCCATCGAATCGGGCGACGAGGAGCTCAAAGCCGCCAAGCTCGCCGAGATAGAGCGCGTCGTCGACAAGCTCGCCAAATAATTGGTGCAAGGGGGACAGGTACGTTTGCACCACCTTGGTGCAGATTTACCTGTCCCCAATGCACCAAAAGGGGTATAAGGGCGTGCAGCATATCGAACGAAAGGCAATTCGCATGAATGACTTTATGAAGGGTCGCAACGGCGCCGACGAGCTCACCATCGTGATGGGCTTCGCAGGCATTATCATCGCGATGATTGGATCGATGGCCCGCATCCAGTGGCTCAGTTGGATCGCCATCGCCGTTATCGTGCTCGACGTGCTGCGCGGTCTGTCCAAAAACATCGATGCGCGCCGCAAGGAGAACGATGCCTTTGTCGCGGCGACCGCAAACGTCCCCGGCCTCGGCAAGTTCGTCGCCAGCTTGGGCGGCGGGGCTGCAGCTGCCAACGCCTCGCGCGCAGCCGGCACCAGCAAAGAAGACTTTGAGCGCGCCAAGCGCACGGCCAAGAAGATGTGGAAGGGCCGCAAGACCACGGCATACCTCAAGTGCCCCAACTGCGGTCAGATGCTGTCCGTCCCCAAGGGCAAGGGCAAGATCCGCGTCACCTGCCCCAAGTGCCACGCCAAGATGGAAACGCGCTCCTAGCCGCTACACCATAGGACAAAATTAAAGCCGAGGCCTCGTGTTGAGACCTCGGCTTTTTGCATGGAGCGACATCATTCGATGAAGCTGTCGCCCCGTCGCGCCAGCGCCTAAGCTACGCCGTCGCGAGCCAGCTCCTCTGCCAGGGCTTCCGCCGGCATGGCCATAATCGCGTCGAGCTCGGTGTCAACCTCGGGGATACGTTTCACCTTCAGCTTACGCGCCAGATCACCGCGACACATCACGTGCATTGGCTCACGCAGAGCGCACAGGTCATCGAGCGGGTTCTCGCGTGTCACCAAAATGTCGGCCGCCTTGCCGCACTCGATCGTACCGGTCTCGTCACCCAGGCCCAGTAGCTCAGCATTGACCTGCGTGGCCGTATGCAGCGCGAAGGCATTGCTCACGCCCACGTACTTGGCAAAATAGGCCACCTCGCGCCACATGTCGTACTGCGTCACGAACGGGCAGCTCGAGTCCGTGCCCAGGCCTACCTTGATACCGGCTTCCAGCGCCGCACGAGCGCTCTCGATAATGCCCGAGCACACGATGTCACCGTTCTTCTTTTGCGTGTCAGTCGAATGGGTCTTCTCCGGATCGAGCAACACAAACGGCAGCGCCGGACTGATCGTGCAAGTCACGCTTGGTGCGCGTCCCTCGAGCTGTGTTTCCGCGGCGCCGTGGTACAGTTCCAGGATCTCGGGGGTCATCGGAGCGCTGTGCTCGATCGTGTCGACGCCGGCCTGAAGCGCGGCCTTCACACCTTCGGTGCTCTCGACATGGGCCATGACCGGAAGGCCAACCTCGTGTGCCGCCTTGCACGCCGCCTCGGCGACATCGACCGGCATGCGCAGCACGCCCGGCTCGCCCACTTCGGTCGCGTCGAACACGCCGCCCGTCACGAACAGCTTAATGACGTCGGCACCGCGCGCATACAGATCGCGCACCTGCTGGGCTGCCTCTGCGGGAGTATTAGCCACCTGCGCAAAGAGGCCTGCACCGTGGCCACCCGGCACCGTGACACCCGTTCCCGGTGCCACCAGACGCGGACCCTGATACTTACCGGCATCGATAGCATCGCGCACGGCGATGTCGGCAAACAGCGGGTCGCCTGCACCGCGCACCGTAGTCACGCCGCTTGCC
>CALGKS010000462.1 GCA_937930475.1 uncultured Collinsella sp.
GTGGGAACGCCTTCGCGCACGCATGACTCGCCCACGCCCTTGAGGAACCAGCGCGAGGAGCCCTTGTCGCCGGTGCCATTGTGGTTGATGTCGTTTTCGCCCTCGGCGGCACGCAGGAACTGGCACTTGTAGGTGTTGACGCCCAGGCAATCGTTGTAGGGGAGCGCGGCGGTCAGCGCGGCGATGTCCTCGTCGCGGACGTCGAGCTCGCCGCCGGCGATATGGGCCAGCTTGGTCGCAGCCTCCATGGTGTCGGCTGCATAGTGGCCGCGGAAGGTGGCGTCGAGTACCCAGCGGTTGTTGATGACGTCGGCCATGCGAGCTGCCTCGCAGTCGGCAGCACTGTTGGGATCGAGGGGATACTTGGGCTCCAGGTTCTGGACAATGCCGATCTCGCCCTCAAAGCCGCCCTCATGGAAGGCAACGACAGCCTTGGCGTGGGCCACCATCATGTTGTGCATGAGCTGGAAGGCCTTGTCCAGGCGATACTTCTCGCCGTGCGGCCAGTTGCCGACGATAAAGCTGCCCTCGGCGGTTGCGGGAATCTCGTTAAAGGTAAACCAGTGCTTGACCTCGGTGAACTCGGCAAAGCAGAACTTGGCGTACTCGACAAAGGCGTCGATCGTCGTGCGCGTCAGGAAGCCCTCGCCGCCGTCCTGGTAAAAGGCCTCGGGCGTATCGAAGTGATCGAGCGTGACATAGGGGATGACGCCGGCATTGTTGCAGGTGGCAAAAAGCTCGTGATAGAAGGCGACGCCCTCGGGGTTAATCTCGCCGGTGCCGTTGGGGAAGATGCGGCTCCAAGCGATGGAGACGCGGATGCCGTTGATGCCGAAGCGCTGGCACAGGTCGATATCGACCGGATACTTGTTGTAGAAATCGCTTGCGGGGTCGGGGGAGAAGCGACCCTGAGCAGCCAGGAAATCGTCCCAGGGCACTTTGCCCTTGCCGTGCGTGCGGGTCTCGCCCTCAACCTGGTAAGCGGCGGTGGCGCCGCCAAACACAAAGCCGTCGGGGAACTGCATGGGGTTGGTCATGAGTCATCCTTTCTGTGGGATTCGAATAGGGAGAGGTGCCCGAACTGGGGATCCGGGCACCAACAGAGGGGGGTAACTAGTCGAGGTTCTCGCGGAGCCACTTGATGGCGCCGGCGGGGTCGCGGGTGAGGTCGATATATTCCTTACCGCGCGGAGCGAGCAGCTTAATGCCCAGGCGATCGGTGTCGGCCTTCATGTCGTTGTAGTAGCTACGGACCTGCGGGGCAAGCACGATAACGTCGTACTGATCCATGATGGCAGTGTGCTGACCATAGGCGCCTGCGGAGGAAGCAATATTCTCTCCGGTCTGTGCGGCACCTTCCTTGATGGCGTTGGCAAGCATGGCAGAGGTGCCGGCGCCGGCGCACAGGACGAGGACCTTCAGGCCATCGACATCCTTCTTGGCGGATGCGTCGGCGGCGGGCTCGGGCTGATCGGCGACAGGCTTGCTGTCGGCGGCAGCGGCGGTCGTCTCGGCGGAAGCGGCGGTCGTCTCGGCGGAAGCGGCAGGCTGCTCGACAGCGGGCGCAGAGGCGTTGGCGGCGATGGCAGCGGCATCATTGGACTCGAGACCCAGCTCGGCGGCGCGCTCGGCCTCCTGGTCGCAGAGCAGCTTATCGTATGCCTTCAAGAACGGCAGGTAGATGATGGCGTCCAGCAAGATGATGATCGCGACAAACACCAGGGCGATAAGCTGGAAGTTCGTGGTGATGAAGATGCCGATGGGGGCAGGGGTGGCCCAAGGCACCACGAAGGAGAAGCCGTTCATGCCCACGTTGTCGATAAAGAACTTGGCAACACTCACGTTGACGCAGCCGGCGGCAACAAAGGGGATGAGCATGTAGGGGTTAAGGATCATCGGCGCGCCAAAGAGCAGCGGTTCGTTGACGGCGAAGGCAACAGGAACAATCGAGGCCTTGCCGACGGCTTTGAGCTGTTTGGACTTCATAAAGAGAATCAGCAGAAGCGGCACGATGAACGTGGCGCCGGTGCCGCCGAACTCACCCACGAGCGACATGTTAAAGGTGAGGGAGTGGGCGGGGTGGCCACCGGCAAGCAGAACCTGCAGGTTCTCGGCCTGGTTGGCAAGACGGATGGGGTCGATGCCCGGCTGGACAATCGAAGGGCCGTGGACGCCGATGAACCAGAAGAACGCGGTGGCCGCCTGAATAAGGATGAGTCCGGGGTAGGTCTCTGCCGCAGTGAAGAGCGGGGAGAGCAGTTTGATAAGCAGCTCGGAGAACGGAACGCCCATGAGGTTGCGCACGACGACATCGATGATGCCGCAGATGATGACAGCGCCACCGAAGGGGATGATGTCGCGGAAGTTCTGAGCGATGGCGCCCGGAACCTCCTTGGGCAGCTTAATGGTCAGATCGCGCGAGACGCAGAACTTATAAACCCACACGGTAATGAATGCGGCGATATAGGCCGAGAACAGACCGCGCGTACCCATGCTAGTGCAATCGAAGACCGAAAGCTCGGAGCCGTTGAACTTGGTGGTGAACTGCGTAACAGCGAGCAGCAGCATGCTGCACTGGGCGGCAACCATGGTGGAGCCGTCGTTGAGCACCTTGCCGGCGGGCATGCGACGGTTCATGGACGCCGTGAAGTTCTTGGCAGTGGTGCCGGCAACCATGATGCCCATGACGCCCATGGTGAAGTTGTACAGCTTGTTGCACCAGTCGATGAGCGGCTGGGGCAGCGTGATGCCAACTACGCCAGGAAGGGTGGCGATCAACAGAAAGATCGAAGAGGTGAGGACGATGGGCATGCACCCAAGGAATCCGTCCTTAATGGCCTGGAGGTAGACGTTCCTCGAGATCTTCTCAAAGAACGGTTGATGCTTTTCGAGCATCTTTACGATGGCGTCCATAGAGCTCCTTTGCTACTTGATGCGCGATGCATGTGGATGGAACTGGTCGTCGATGGATGGTCAGGACTGCCCGGAAACCTTCCTGCTTAAGGAAGGCATTGCGAAATGACAACGTTGTCATTTCGTTAATGACAACGTAAGACATTTTTGGAAGAGCAACAAGGATATACGGGTGAGCGGTCGATATTGT
>CALGKS010000463.1 GCA_937930475.1 uncultured Collinsella sp.
ACCTCATCAACTCGAGCCCGTGCCGCCTGATGGACATTCAGGACATCCTGCACGACTCGGGCCTGGGCAAGGATACGCATTCCATCATCAGTCAGGGCAAGCTCGATGCCATTTTGCAGAGCCGCCCCGAGGAGCGCCGTGCCCTCATTGAGGAGGCCGCCGGCATCTCCAAACACAAGCGTCGCAAGGAACGTGCGCTCAAAAAGATTAAATCGATGGACGAGCACCTGACTCGTGCCCGCGACATCAATAAGGAGATTGCCCGTCAGCTGCGGCCGCTGGAGCGTCAGGTCGATCGCGCGCGCAAGTACAAAGAACTGTCCTCGCGCGCGAACGAGCTTACGCAGATGCTGGCCGTCGACGAGCTGCGTTCGCTGCAATCGCAGTGGAACGACCTGGAGAGCCGCTCTAAGGAGGGAGCCGCCGAGCTTGAGCTTGCGCAATACCGCTTGGGTGAAAAGGAGCGCGAGCTCGAGAAGCTCCAAGTTATGCTCGAGGAAAAGGGCCTGTTTGTGGGCGATTTGGGCGAGCAGCGCCGCCATATGCAAGACGTGGTCGGCCGCATTAACTCCGATATGCGCCTGCTCGAGGAAAAGGGCCATAACATGGTGTCGCGCCTTTCCGACATGCGCGGCCAGATCTCAAGCTCCGAGCATCAGCGCCGTCGTGTGGTCGAGGAGCTCGAGGACGCGCGCGCCCAGCTCGAGGAAGTGACCGGCGCGCATATGCAAGCCCAGGAGGACGTTGACGCCGCTGGTCCTGCCGCCGCCGAGCTCCACGAGCGTCGCGTTGCACTCGGCAATCAGATTTCGCAGCTCACGCGCGAACAGCGCGATGTGCAGCGTGTTGCCGATAATGCTGCGCTCGAGCTCGCCAAGGTGAAGGACTCGCTGAGCAACGCCGAGGTCGAGGACAACATGTATGCCTCGCGCCTGGAGCAGATCGATGAGCAGCTCGAGGAGGTCACGGCATCGCTTGAGAGCCGCCGCAACCGTGCTGAGGAGCTTGAGAGCGCCCTTGAGGCGGCTCGTCAGGCCCAGAGCGATGCGCGCGAGGCCACCGAGGCGGCACGCGCGGCCCTCAAGGACCTGCGCGCCCGCGAGACCGAGGCACGCAATAAGCTGTCCGAGGTGCGCTCGGAGCTTGCCAGCCAAAAGAAGCTCGATGCTCGCATGGCCGACAGCTCGCCGCTCGTAAGCCGTCTGGTGGGCGCGCTGGGCGACGATGTCTCGGGTCGTCTGGGCGACGTGCTTGAGGCCCCGCGCGAGCTTGAGGGCCTGGTTGAGCAGCTGCTCGCCGGCGATATCGATGCCCTGTTGTTCGATAATGCTGCCGCACTTGAGCGCGCCGGTCGCGCCGCCCTGGACCAGAAGAAGGCCTCGGGCGAGGCGCTGCTGGTGGCGCGCAGCGTGAGCGGCTCTGCGGCCGCCGAGGGTGCCGCCGGTACCCGTCTTGTTGATTGCCTGTCCGTGCGTGCGGGATACGGTCCGGTCGTCGAGGCATTGCTCGGCGGCTATTACGTGGTCGATGACCTTTCTGCCGCCCTGGCCGCGCCCGTCGTTGACGGTGTGACCTACGTGACGCCCGATGGTGCCCGCGTTGCCTGCGGCGGCTTGGTTCGCGTGGGGCTTGATGCCGGCGAGGCTTCGGGCGCTCTGGAGCGCAAGCGTCGTATCCGCAAGCTGGAAGGCCTGGAGCCCGATCTTGCTACCGTGTTTGAGCATGTTTCGGATCAGGTCGTCGAGGCCAACGCTGCCGTCGAGGAGGCCCGTGCTGCCGAGGGCGATGCTGCCGGCGAGATCGCCCGCCTTGAGGGCGAGCGTCGCTCCCTGCTGTCCGAGATCGGCCGCCTGGAGCAGAGTGCCAACAATGCCGAGGTCGAGCGGGTACGGATTTCCAAGCGCCGCGAGCAGGCCGCCGAGGCCGTTCGTGCCGCACGTCCGCGCGTGGACGAGCTCACTCGTTCGCGCGACGAGGCCCGTGCGCAGGCAAGCGACCTGGGTCTCCAGATTGCCGAAGCCAACGACGAGCTCGATCGCGTGCGCCGCGACGATTCCGAGGCCGCCGGAAAGCTTGCCGATGCTAAGG
>CALGKS010000464.1 GCA_937930475.1 uncultured Collinsella sp.
GATCCGCTCGGCGGCCTCATCGAGGACGGATTTCAGGCCGTAACCGTAGATCTCCCTGATTTTTCTCTCGTCTGTCATCGTGCGACACTCCAATCAACAATGGGCATGGCTCCGCCACGCCGTACGGCTGGGAACAAATACGCGGCCGCTGTTGAGTTGTGTTCGTCCTGCGATCGGTGAGTTCTAAAAAGGCGTCTCAAGTCATGCGTTCACACAGGGTTTCAGTTGGAGAAATACCGCACTCTCATATAGTAACGCCGCTGCACTCGAGCTTATTAGACAGATCACGAAACGATGGATGGGCTCATTTCCTGACGCCCACCAATCCGCGTTCACGGAGGATGCGGTACAAAGTCGATTTAGAGATACCTGTGGCGGTGCAGATGTCTGGGATAGGTGTCTCGCGAGCGAGGTAGAGCTTCACGGCGGCGTCGGCCTTGACGTCTGCAATGCGCGGGCGGCCCCCGACGCTGCCGCCGCGGCTTCGCTTGATGGCGATGCCCTCGGCCTGGCGCTGCTTGATCAGATCGCGCTCAAGCTCGGCTGTACAGGCGTGGGTACCGAGAACGAATCGGCCGAAGGCGGTATCGAGGTCGACCGGCTGTTTCAAAGAGGTTAGCTTCACGCCGAGATTTCGGAACATAAGGTCGTAGTTCAGCAATTGCCTGGTCGATCTGGTTAGGCGCTCCCAGGACTCGACTACCACTTCATCGCCGGCCTTCATCTTCTTGAACAGACGCTTCTGCTGAGTTCGGTTACCGTCCTTGGCACCCGTGACCTTGTCTTTGTAGATATGGCCATAGGGCACACCGGCGTTGACCAACGCCTCGATTTGCCTGTCTAGCTTCTGATCCTTCGTGCTCACGCGAGCGTATCCGTATCTGGTCATTTTCAGCCTCCTGCCTTGTCTTTTGATTTTCTCATGAGAATGCAAGGGGAGGTTTTGGCACTGGGTTTTGGCACTCACCGTCCACGGCATCGAGGGTTCGGTTTTCGGGTGCCGCGCGGCATACCTTTTGAGACTGTTTAATTTGAACAATAACAGAGGTGTACCAGTTAACCGGGGTAGTCGCAGATTCGGTTAGAATTGATGTCACGGCGCATTCCGTGCGCGGGCGGCCGACGATTTGATCGGAGGTCACCATATGCTGAAATTCCTTAACGCGCTGGCCGCTCTTGCAACGGTCGGCACGTTCATCATCGCGTTTTTAAACTCGTATGAGGTTCGGATTAAGGTCCGTAGGCGTACGCGCGGTGCGGACAGTGGACGGCATTTGCGCCACAAGCGCAAATAAGAATGCCCGGGGGTCGGAGCCCGGGCATTTAACAAAGACTGAAAACTAGGCCGCCCGCGCTCCATGTTGCTTACACGGGATGCGTCGTTTTCTGTTGTCATTCTACCCTCTTTGGGCAGATAAAACCACCGTACGCTTGGGTTCTCATGCGAGTTCATCCATCGTCCATGCGGCGTGATCGCAACAGTGGGAGCCGTCCAGGACAGCTCATCTTACAATCGAATGAATTGCAGCTGCCGAATTGATCTCCATAAACATGACGCGGCTGTAGAATGAAGCAGGGTCGAAACGAAGCAGTTCCCGGACAATTGGCGTCCGGCCAGACACTTCGGTTCGGCCCTTTCTCATGCGCATTTCTAGAAACGCCTAGTACGGATACAGGTCTGGACTAGGTCCACTCATCGCCAGCGACATGTATTCCGAAATGATTGCGAATCGCTTTTGATGCGGTGCCTGACGGCACCTATGATCCGCTCGCGAAGCTCGCTGACTTATATATCTCTTATTTACATCGCCCGGGGAGCGAAGCGACGCCGGCGCTGAGGGCTGACGGCTGGCACGCCTCGCGCTGATGACTTGCTGATTGTAATAACTGGTCGCGAGGTCTAATTAGCTTGGTGGTTGAATTGTTAGGCGGTGGAGCATCCACAGAGTCCGGGCACAATCGTGGACCCTCCCTAAATCTTCGAAACCAGCATTGCAGCTGGGAAAGCCTCACCCGCCCCTTGGCCTTTTGCTCGACGATCTCGCGGGACTCCGCATGGCTACGCCCATGCATCCGGACCGTTCGTTTTAACGCGCCGGCCGTCCTCACCGGCACCCCCGTACATGGCGGAACCCGGGGTTGGGCTCAGAATCCGTCACGGCTGCATGCTCATCGTGATCCTCTTTGCTTGACGTTGCGGCTTATCACCGCGACACGTGTGTTGCCACACGGCTATCCAACCAACTCCTGATCTTCGGCTGTTCGCCTACTTTCCTGCAGTTTTT
>CALGKS010000465.1 GCA_937930475.1 uncultured Collinsella sp.
AGATGGACTCCATCGAGATCAAGGTGCCCGGCCTGGCTGGCGTGGTGCTTAAGCGCCGCGGCCCCAGCAGCTACAAGCCGCCGGTGGTTGAGGAGCCCAAGAAGACGACGCGCAAGCGCACGTCCTCGGTGAAGCCCAAGCCCAAGCCCGCGGCCGCTAAGAAGGCTCCGGCTAAGGCGAAGGCTACGACGACCAAGGCCAAGGCTAAGGCCGCCGCAAAGTCCGCTGCAAAGGCTACCGCGACCAAGAAGCCGACTGCCAAAAAGGCCGCTACCAAGGCCAAGTCTGCTTCTGTTAAGCCGTCTGCCAAGGATGCGTAACAAAGCCGTTACAGCTGTAATTACCCGCCCCGACGAGGCGTAGGATACAAGTCATAACCGTTCCGGGAGAAACATCCCCGGGGGAAAGGAACGTATGAATAAGATCTTCGACAACAAGCAGGAGTTTACCGAGCTCTATCGCGATGCCGTCATGAGCATTAGCGGCAAGAGCGTCGAGGCCGCCAGCGACCTCGACCGCTTTAACGCCCTGGCCAAGCTCGTGGCCGAGAAGGCGCGCACCGTTGCCACCAAGAGCGACGCCCGCGCCACCGCCGAGGGCAAGAAGCGCGTGTACTACTTCTCGATCGAGTTTTTGATCGGCCGCCTGCTCGACAACTACCTGCTCAACTTTGGCGTGCGCGACATGGTCGCCGAGGCGCTCGATGACATGGGCTTCGACCTGTCCGTCATCGAGAACCAGGAGCCCGATCCGGCTCTGGGCAACGGTGGCCTGGGCCGTTTGGCCGCATGCTTCCTGGATTCCATGGCAGCCGAGGGCATTGCAGGCTACGGCAACGGCATGCGCTACCGCTACGGCCTGTTTAAGCAGGAGATCGTCAACGGCAGCCAAGTCGAAGCCACCGACGAGTGGCTCACCCACGGCTACCCCTGGGAGGTCCGCCGTCAGGACAAGGCCGTGACCATCAAGTTTGGTGGCCACGTTGAGGGCTTTGAGGAGAACGGCCGCACGTTCTACCGCACGGTGGACACGCAGGACATCCTGGCCGTCCCTTATGACATCCCCGTTGTGGGCTATGCCGGCGAGACCGTCAACAAGCTGCGCGTCTGGGCCGCCGAGCCGGTCGAGGAGCACTTTGACCTGGAGGCCTTCAACCGCGGCGACTACGCTCTGGCCGACGCCGAGCGCGCCGAGGCCGAGGCCATCAGCGCCATCCTCTACCCCAACGACGCCGGCGAGCACGGCCGTCTGCTGCGCCTCAAGCAGGAGTACCTGTTTGTTTCGGCCGGCATCTACAGCCTGCTCGACACCTTTGAGAAGGAGCACGGCGAGAACTGGGAGCTGCTACCGCAGTTTGTGGCCATCCACACCAACGACACGCACCCCGCCATGTGCGGCCCCGAGCTCATGCGCATCCTCATCGACGAGAAGAAGCTCGAGTGGGACGACGCCTGGAACATCGTGACGCAGGTCGTGAGCTACACCAACCACACCATCCTGCCCGAGGCGCTAGAGAAGTGGCCCATCGGCACGTTCTCCAAGCTCCTCCCCCGCGTGTACCAGATCATCGACGAGATCAGCCGTCGTTGGCACGAGTCGTTCGACACCACGCAGGATGGCTGGCAGGAGCGTCTGCGCCAGACCGCCATTCTGTGGGACGGCGAGATTCGCATGGCCAACCTGTCCGTGATCTGCAGCCACAGCGTCAACGGCGTGGCCAAGATCCACTCCGACATCATCAAGAACATCGTGCTCAAGGACTTCTATGCCCTGACGCCCGAAAAGTTCAACAACAAGACCAACGGCATCTCGCACCGTCGCTTCTTTGCCGAGGCCAACCCCACCTACGCCAAGCTCGTGACCGAGGCCATTGGCGATGGTTGGCTCAAGGACGCCTTTGAGCTCGAAAAGCTTAAAAGTTTCCAAGACGATACCGAGTTCCTGAAGGCCGTGGGTGCCTCCAAGCGCGCCAACAAGGAGCGTCTGGCCGCCTACGTTAAGGCCGAGACCGGTCTGGTTATCGACCCCAACACCGTCTTCGATGTTCAGGTGAAGCGCTTCCACGCCTACAAGCGCCAGCTCATGAACATCATGAAGGTGATGGACATCTACAACCGTCGCATCGCCGATCCCAACTTCCACGTGACGCCGACGACCTTCATCTTTAGCGGCAAGGCTGCATCGAGCTACACCTTTGCCAAGGAGACCATCCGCCTCATCAACTCCGTCGCCGAGG